>JBBDYQ010000012.1:15233-169650 GCA_040901445.1 Thermoleophilaceae bacterium
GCCGAGGAGCAGCCCGCGGCCGAGGAGCAGCCCGCGGCCGAGGAGCCGCCCGCGGAGGAGCCCGAGGCCCCGGCCGAGGAGCCAGCCGCGCCCGCGGCCGAGACCACCCCGGCCACGGAGGCCGAGCCCGAGGAGCAGCTCGGGCCCAAGGAGCGCCGTAGGCGCGCGCGCTCCCTCCACACCGGCGAGGCGCGGCCGCCGCGCACCTCCGAGGAGCGCGCCGCCGAGCGCGACGAGCGCCGCCGCCGCAAGGCCGCCGGCCGCCGCGCCTATCGCGTCAAGCAGCGCGCCAAGCGCCCCGAGCGGGCGCCGGTCGAGCCGATCGCGCCGGATCGGGAGAGCACCGGCCGCCGGCGCGAGCGCCAGGGCGTCGTCGTGTCCGCCAAGCCGGACAAGACGATCACGGTGCGCATCGACGTCACCCGGCGCCACCGCGAGTACAAGAAGATCGTCCGCGAGTCCTCCACGCTCCATGCACACGACGAGCGCAACGAGGCCGGCGAGGGCGACAAGGTCCGCGTGGTCGAGAGCCGCCCGCTGTCGCGCTCCAAGCGCTGGCGCCTCGTGGAGATCCTGGAGAAGGCCCGGTAGGCAGTGGCCCCTCCGAGGAACCACCGATGATCCAGCCCGAGACACGCCTGCGCGTGGCCGACAACACCGGCGCCCGCGAGATCCTCTGCATCCGCGTCCGCGGCGGCTCCAACCGCCGCTACGCCGGGGTGGGGGACATCATCGTCGGAACCGTCAAGCAGGCCATCCCGCAGGGCGCGGTCAAGAAGGGCGAGGTGGTCACCGCCGTCGTGGTCCGCACGAAGAAGCAGTTCGGTCGCGACGACGGCACCTACATCGCCTTCGACGAGAACGCCGCGGTGCTGATCGACGTGCAGAACAACCCGCGCGGCACCCGCATCTTCGGGCCGGTGGCGCGCGAGCTGCGCGAGCGCAACTTCATGAAGATCGTCTCCCTCGCGCCGGAGGTGCTCTGACCATGGCGCTAAAGATCCGCAGGGACGACATGGTCAAGGTCATCTCCGGCAAGGAGAAGGGCCGCACGGGCCGCGTGCTCCGGGTCGACCCCGAGAGGGACCGCGTCTATGTCGAGGGCCTCAACATCGTCAAGCGCCACCAGCGCCCGCGTTCGCTGCGCGACGCCCAGCGCTCTCAGGAGATCGGCGGCATCGTGGAGAAGGAGGGCCCGATCCACGTGTCCAACGTGATGCTGCTCGACCCCAGGAACGGCGAACCCACGCGCGTCGGCATCCGGCGCGAGGACGGGCAGCGCAGGCGCTACGCGAAGAAGACCGGGGAGGTGCTCGACTGATGGCTCTCGCCGAGGCCAAGGTCGTGCCGCGCCTCAAGGAGCGCTACGAACGCGAGCTCAAGCCCGGGCTGATCGAGCACTTCGGCTACTCGACCGCGATGGAGGCGCCCAAGCTCGTGAAGATCACGCTCAACATGGGCGTGGGCGAGGCCAAGCAGGACTCCAAGCTCCTCGATGCCGCCGCCGAGCAGCTCGCCACGATCGCGGGCCAGAAGCCCAACATCCGCCGCGCCCGCAGGTCCATCGCCAACTTCAAGCTGCGCGAGGGCATGGCCGTCGGCGTGTCGGTCACGCTGCGCGACGCCCGCATGTGGGAGTTCCTCGACCGGCTGACGTCGGTGGCCATCCCCCGAATCCGCGACTTCCGCGGGCTCAACCCGCGCTCCTTCGACGGCCGCGGCAACTACTCCATGGGTGTCCGCGAGCAGATCATCTTCCCGGAGATCGACTACGACGCCATCGACCACGTGCGCGGGCTCGACATCACCATCACCACCACCGCGCAGAGCGACGCCGAGGCGTTCGCGCTGCTCGACCAGCTCGGCATGCCGTTCGCCCACGAGGGCCGGCCGGGCGAGGACACAGAGGCGCAGGAGGCCGCGGAGGAGGAGCAGCGCAAGGAGGAGGCGCGCCGGCGGGCCGAGGCCGAGCGGGCCGCGCTGGAACAGTTGAAGGAAGAAAACCCCGAGGCGTACGAGCGCCCGGCCGAGGAGCCCGAGGCCGAAGCGGGCGAAGCCGCCGAACAGGAGAGCGAGTAATCGTGGCCAAGACGTCCCAGTGGGTGCGCTCCGAGCGCCCCCAGAAGTACAAGTCCCGCGAGTACCATCGCTGCCGGCGGTGCGGCCGCTCGCGCGCCTACTTCCGCAAGTTCGGCCTCTGCCGGATCTGTCTGCGGCAGGTTGCGCACCGCGGCCAGATCCCCGGCCTCACCAAGTCCAGCTGGTAACCCGAGCATGTCCGTAACCGATCCCGTCGCCGACCTTCTCACCCGCATCCGCAACGGCCTGCGGGCCGATCACGAGTGGGTGGACATGCCGGCGTCGAAGTTCAAGCTCGAGATCACCCGAATCCTGCGGGAGCAGGGCTATGTCGAGAGCTTCTCGATCGAGCCGGCGCCGGTGGGTCAGACGCTGCGCGTCGTGCTCAAGTACACCGACGACCGCAAGCCGGTGATCTCGGGCATCAAGCGCATCTCCACCCCCGGCCGGCGCAACTACGTCGACTCCACCCAGATCCCCAAGGTCCTCGGCGGCATGGGCACCGCCATCATCTCCACCTCCAGGGGCGTGATGACAGGCCACGACGCCCGCCGCAAGGGTGTTGGCGGCGAGGTCGTCGCGTACGTCTGGTAACCGACCATGAGCCGCATCGGAAAGCAGCCCATCACCGTGCCCTCCGGCGTCACCGTCTCGGTGGAGCCGGAGCTCGTGCGCGTGAACGGGCCCAAGGGCGAGCTGTCCGAGCGCATCTCGCGCGAGATGACCGTGGAGCAGGGCGGCGACGAGGTGCTGGTCAAGCGGCCCACCGACCGCGGCGAGCACCGCGCGCTTCACGGCCTCACCCGCAGCCTGATCGCCAACATGGTCGTGGGCGTGACCGACGGCTACGAGAAGCGCCTGGAGATCCAGGGTGTGGGCTACCGCGCCCAGCTCAAGGGCAAGACCATCGAGCTGGCGGTGGGCTATTCCCATCCCGTCCAGATCGAGGCGCCCGAGGGCATCGAGTTCGAGGTCCCGCAGCAGACGCAGATCGTGGTGCGGGGCATCTCCAAGCAGGCCGTCGGCGAGGTTGCGGCGCGCATCCGCAAGGTCCGCCCGCCCGAGCCCTACAAGGGCAAGGGCATCCGCTACGCCGGCGAGTACGTCGCGCGGAAGGTGGGCAAGCGAGCATGAGCTTTTCACGCTCATTCCCTCGCCTCCGCCGTTCTTCGGCGGCTGCAAACCTTCGCCTGGCGGCGTCCTCGGGCTCGCCAATGCCTATCGACATTGGCTGCGCCCTGCGTCCTTGCCAGACTCGGTTTTCGCTCGCCGAAGAACTGCCGGAGGCTCGGTCATGAGCGTCTCGACGAGGACCGCCAAGCGCCTGCGCCGCCGCCGGCGCGTGCGCGCCAAGGTGCGCGGCAGCTCGCAGCGGCCGCGGCTGGCCGTGTTCCGCTCCAACCGCGGCATCCAGGTGCAGCTCATCGACGACGACAGGGGCCACACGCTGGCCGCCGTCACCTGGACCGAGCAGGAGGTCAAGGACCTCGATCGCATGGAGGCCGCCAAGAAGGTCGGCGAGCTCATCGCAGCGCGGGCCAAGGAGGCCGGCGTCGAGACCTGCGTCTTCGACCGCGGCGGCTATCGCTACCACGGGCGCGTCAAGGCGCTCGCCGACGGCGCCCGCGAGGCCGGGCTCACCTTCTAGACCCCTTCGCTACCCTCGACAGGATTCTCTAATGGCACGAGACCAAGGACCACCCAGGCAGCGCCGCGACGGCGGTCGTCAAGACGACCTCCAGGAGCGCGTCGTCGAGATCAACCGCGTCGCCAAGGTCGTCAAGGGCGGCCGGCGCTTCTCGTTCACCGCCCTCGTGGTGGTCGGCGACGAGAAGTCGAAGGTCGGCATCGGCTACGGCAAGGCCCGCGAGGTGCCGCTGGCCATTCAGAAGGCCGTCGAGCGAGCCCGCAAGAGCATGATCACGGTGCCCATGCACCACTCGACCATCACCCACCAGGTCATCGGCGTGCACAGCGCCTCGCGCGTGCTGCTCAAGCCCGCCTCCGAGGGCACCGGCGTCATCGCCGGCGGCGGTGTCCGGGCCGTGCTCGAGCTCGCGGGCGTCCATGACGTCCTGTCCAAGTCGCTCGGCAGCCAGACGCCCATCAACCTGGTCAAGGCCACGATGGAGGGGCTGCGCTCGTTGCGCACCCCGAAGGGCATCGCCGAGCTGCGCGGACTCACGGTCCACGAGGTGCTGGGCATCCACAAGGGCGAGAACGGCACGGAGGGCGAGGGCGAGGGCGAGAGCGGGCAGTCCGAGGCTGAGGCGCAGCCCGCCGAGGCGCAGCCCGCCGAGGACCAGCCCGCCGAGGACCAGCCCGCGGAGGCCACCACCTGATGGCCGCGGCCAAGCTCAGGGTCACGCAGCTCAAGTCGGCCAACGGCGCCAATCCCAAGCAGCGCGACACCCTGCGCACACTCGGGCTCGGCAAGATCGGCAGCTCCACCGAGCGCCCCGACCAGGACACCGTTCGCGGCGCGCTCGACACCGTCCGCCACCTCGTGAAGGTCGAGGACGGCTGATGGGCCAGGAGATCGGACTCCACTCGCTCAAGCCCAAGCCGGGTTCGCGCCACCGCAAGAAGCGGGTCGGCCGCGGCGAAGGCTCGGGCATGGGCAAGACGTCGGGCCGCGGCCACAAGGGCGCCGGCTCGCGCTCGGGCGCGAAGACGCGCGTGAACTTCGAGGGCGGCCAGATGCCCATCCACATGCGGATGCGCAAGCTACGAGGCCCGCACATGAAGAAGTCGATGCCCTTCGAGCAGTTCCGCACCCAGACTCAGCCGGTCAACCTCCGCGACCTCGAGGCACGCTTCGACAAGGACGCCGAGGTCACGCCCGAGGGGCTGAAGGCGCGTGGCCTCGCCACTCGCAAGGACGTGCCGGTCAAGGTGCTCGGCCAAGGCGAGCTGTCGAAGGCCCTCACCGTCCACGCGCACGGGTTCTCCAAGGCGGCCCGCGAGAAGATCGAGTCGGCCGGCGGCACCTGCCAGCTGATCGAGTAGGTCCTCCGCAGTGCTCGCCACCCTCACCGGCGCCTTCCGCGTAGCCGACATCCGGAAGAAGCTGGCGTTCACGGCGGCGATGCTGCTGCTGTACCGCGTCGGCGCCTACATCCCGGCGCCGGGCATCGACATCGACCGGGTCGAGGAGCTGGCCGACCAGTTCTCAGGCTCCAACGTCCTCGGCTTCCTCAACCTCTTCTCGGGGGGGAGCCTCCAGCGCTTCGCGATCTTCGCGCTCGGGATCATGCCCTACATCACCGCCTCGATCATCCTGCAGCTGATGACGGTGGTCGTGCCGGCGCTCGAGAAGCTGCGCAAGGAAGGCGAGGTCGGCCAGCAGAAGATCACGCAGTACACGCGCTACCTCACGGTCGGCCTCTCGTTCGGCCAGTCCATCGGCTACGTCTTCCTCTTTCGCACCTTCGCCGCGGGCGGCTCCTCGGTGGTGGACGGCTTCACCTTCGGCACCGTCTTCGTGATCGTCTGCACGCTCACCGCGGGGTCGATCCTCCTGATGTGGTTCGGCGAGCTCATCACCCAGCGCGGCATCGGCAACGGCATCTCGCTGATGATCTTCGCCAGCATCGTCTCCGGCCTGCCCAACGGCATCCAGGCCTGGTGGACCAACCCGGACCAGATCTTCAAGGTGATGATGCCCTTCCTCGCGCTGGCCATCATCGCCGCCATCGTCTTCATGCAGGAGGGCCAGCGCCGCATCCCGGTCCAGTACGCCAAGCGCGTGGTGGGGCGGCGGATGTCGGGCGGCGGCTCCACGTACCTACCGCTGCGCGTGAACATGGCCGGGGTGATCCCGGTGATCTTCGCCGCCTCGCTCATGGCCTTCCCGCCCACGGTGGGCGAGCTCTCACAGGCCGGCTGGGCGCGCGACTTCTCGGCCTTCTTCAGCCCCAACGGCGCCCCCTACCTCGTGGGCGAGTCCGTGTTCATCATCCTCTTCACCTACTTCTACACCGCGGTCACGTTCAACCCGGTGGAGCAGGCCGACAACCTGAAGAAGTACGGCGGCTTCATCCCGGGGGTGAGACCCGGCCGGCCCACGGCGGAGTACCTCGACCGCATCCTTGCGCGCCTCACCTTCCCGGGAGCGCTCTACCTGGCGGCCGTCGCGGCGCTGCCGACGATCCTCATCAACCAGACGTCGGCCAACTTCTTCTTCGGCGGCACCTCGATCCTGATCGTGGTGGGCGTGGCCCTGGACACGATGAAGCAGCTCGAGGCGCAACTCATGATGAGGAATTACGAAGGCTTCTTGAAGTAAGTACGCTTCGCCGCTGCCCGTGACGGAGCTGAACCTCATCCTGCTCGGCCCGCCGGGGGCCGGCAAGGGCACCCAGGCCGACCGCCTGCAGTCCGACTTCGACTTCCCCTACTACGCCACCGGGGACATCCTGCGCGCCGCCGTCCAGGACGGCTCGGAGCTGGGCCGCAAGGCCCGGGAGTACATGGAGCGCGGCGATCTCGTGCCCGATGACCTGGTCTGCGACATGATCGTCGAGCGCATCGACAGCAGGGAGGCCGCGGACGGCTTCCTGCTCGACGGCTTCCCCCGCAACCGCGAGCAGGCCGAGGTGCTCGCCGAGCAGATGGAGCGGCTGGGCCGGCGGATCACCGCGGCGCTGCTCATAGACACGCCCGACGACGAGGTCGTGCGGCGCCTCTCCGGCCGCCGCGTCTGCGTCAAGAACCAGCACGTCTACCACGTGGAGTTCGACCCTCCCAAGCACGAGGGCGTGTGCGACCAGGACGGTTCTCGCCTCGTGCAGCGCGACGACGACAAGCCCGAGACCGTCAAGCACCGCCTCGAGGTCTTCCACGAGCAGACCAGCCCGCTCATCGACTACTACGAGGAGAAGGGCCTGCTCCGTCGCTTCGAAGGCTCGCGGCCGCCCGGCGAGGTCCACGACCACATCCGCGCCACGCTGGCTACGCTCCGTCTCGAAGACGAACTGTGATCATCAAGAAGTCCCCCGAGGAGATCGACCAGATCGCGGCGGCGGGGCGGATCCTGGCCCGCTGCCACGCCCTGGTGCGCTCGAAGGCGCGCGCCGGGGTCACCACGGGAGAGCTGGACGAGGCGGCCGAGCGCTTCATCCGCTCTCAGGGGGCCGAGCCCGCGTTCAAGGGCTACCGCGGCTTCCCCGGCTCCATCTGCGCCTCGCCGAACTCGATGGTGGTGCACGGCATCCCGGGCAACTACAAGCTCGATCGCGGCGACGTGCTGTCGGTGGACATCGGCGTCGTGCTGGACGGCTGGGTGGCGGACGCCGCGGTCACGTTGGCGATCGGCCCGCTGGCGTCCGTCGCGCGCGCCCTGCTCGACACCACGCGCGCCTCCCTCTTCGACGCGGTGGAGCAGTGCCGCGCCGGCAACCGCCTGGGCGACGTCTCGCACGCCGTCCAATCGCGGGTGGAGCAGGCGGGCTTCTCCGTCGTCCGCTCGCTCGTGGGCCACGGGATCGGGCGTGACATGCACGAGGACCCCCAGATCCCCAACTACGGCCGGCCCGGCACCGGCCCGGACCTCGAGGTGGGCATGGTGCTGGCCGTGGAGCCCATGGTCAACGTCGGCACGCACGGCATCCGGATGGGTTCCGACAACTGGTCCGTCTACTCTCAGGACGGCTCCCTCGCCGCCCACTTCGAACACACGGTGGCGATCACGGAGGAGGGGCCGCGGATCCTGACTCCGTGGCACCTCGAAGAGGAGCGGCGGGCCGCGTGAGGCGGCCGGTCGGCTCTCGCACGCGGCTGCTAATCTTCCCGGTCGCGCTTCGGCCGTTTCCTGGGCCGTGGGCGCCGTCCTTTTCAGCGAGATGAATGCGGAGCGATGAAGGTCAGAGCTTCGGTTAAGCCGATGTGCGAGAAGTGCAAGATCATCCGCCGCCATGGCGCGGTCCTCGTGATCTGCCAGAACCCCCGTCACAAGCAGCGGCAGGGGTAAGGCGGGCGTGGCGCGCATCTCAGGCATAAACCTTCCGCTCAACAAGCGGGTCGAGGTGGGGCTCACCTACATCTTCGGCGTCGGGCCGTCCAGGTCCAGGGAGATCCTCGGCAAGTCCGGTGTCGACCCCAACACCTACGTCAAGGACCTCACAGACGACGAGGTGGTCAAGCTCCGCAACCTCGTCGACTCGGATCTCACGGTGGAGGGCGACCTCCGCCGCGAGCGCTCCCAGAACGTCAAGCGCCTCATGGAGATCGGCGCCTACCGGGGCCTGCGGCACCGCCGCGGCCTCCCCGTCAACGGCCAGCGCACCAAGACCAACGCGCGCAGCCGCAAGGGCCCGAGGCGCATGCAGGTCGCCGGCAAGAAGAAGGTGGCGAAGAAGTAATGGCGCAGCAGAGGCCAGCGCGCCCGCGGGGGCGGCGCAAGGTGCGCAAGAACATCCCCGTCGGCCAGGCCCACATCAAGACGAGCTTCAACAACACGATCGTTGCCCTCACGGATCGTGAGGGCAACGTGATCGCGTGGGAGTCCGCCGGCGGCGCCGGCTTCAAGGGCTCGCGCAAGTCCACGCCGTTCGCGGCCCAGGTCACGGCGGACGCCGCCGCCAAGAAGGGCATCGAGCAGGGCCTGCAGAAGGTGGACGTCTTCGTCAAGGGCCCGGGCTCGGGCCGCGAGACCGCGATCCGCTCCCTCCAGGCCGCCGGCCTCGAGGTCACGAGCATCAAGGACGTCACCCCCCAGGCCCACAACGGCTGCCGCCCCCGCAAGAGGAGGAGGGTGTAAGGCATGGCCCGCGACACCTCCCCCCAGTGCAAGCAGTGCCGCCGCGAGGGCACCAAGCTGTTCCTCAAGGGCGAGCGTTGCCTAACCGACAAGTGCGGCGTCGAGCGCCGGTCCTACCCGCCGGGCGACCACGGCCGCGGCCGCCAGAAGCAGTCCGAGTACCGCGTGCAGCTGCGTGAGAAGCAGAAGGCCCGCCGCTACTACGGCGTGCTCGAGAAGCAGTTCCGCAACTACTACGCCAAGGCCAGCCGCCAGCCTGGCGTCACCGGCGAGAACCTGCTGCGCCTGCTCGAGACCCGCTTCGACAACCTCCTGGTCCGGCTCGGCTTCGCCGGGTCGCGCCGCCAGGCGCGCCAGCTCATCCTCCACGGCCACTGGACCATCAACGGGCGCAGGGTGAACATCCCCTCGTACCAGGTGCGCCCGGACGACGTGATCGCCATCAAGGCGAGCTCGAAGGCCGAGCCCAGCGTCCGAGAGGCCACGGAGCTCACGTCGGCGGTGCCCGCGTGGCTCATCGCCGATCACGACGGACTTACGGCGAAGGTGCTGCGCCTCCCGGAGCGGGCAGAGATCTCGACTCCGGTGCAGGAGCAGCTCATCGTCGAGCTGTACTCGAAGTAAGTGCTCTTCCCGCCGCCCGCGGGCATGTCCGCAGGCGGGCGGCAGGACCCGACGCGAAGGAAACCCCATGCTTGAGTTCCAGACCCCACAGATCACGTCCGAGAAGGTCGAGGACAACCGCGGCCAGTTCACGATCGAGCCTCTCGATCGCGGCTTCGGCTACACCTTCGGCGCCTCGCTGCGCCGTGTGCTGCTGTCCTCCCTGAAGGGCGCCGCCATCACCAGCGCGCGGATCGAGGGCGTGGCGCACGAGTTCTCCACGATCTCGGGGGTGAAGGAGGACGTCACCGACATCGTCCTCAACCTCAAGGAGATCGTCTGCCGGATGCACTCGGAGGCCGCCGAGGTCGAGGTGCCGCTCGTGGCCACGGGCCCGGGCGACGTCTTCGCGAAGGACATCGATCTGCCGTCCGGGGTCGAGGTGCTCAACCCCGACGCCCGCGTGGCCACGCTCGAGAAGAAGACGAAGCTCGAGATGTACCTCACGGTCGGCCACGGCCGCGGCTACTCGCCCGCGGAGGAGAACAAGTCGCCCGACCAGCCGATCGGCGTCATCCCGATCGACTCGATCTTCTCGCCGGTCAAGCGCGTCGCCTACCAGGTGGAGGCCGCGCGCGTGGGCCAGCGCACCGACTACGACAAGCTCACGCTCGACATCGAGACGGACGGCTCCGTGGAGCCGCAGGCGGCGCTGCGCGAGGCGGCGGAGATCCTGATCTCCTCGCTGGCCATCTTCACGGATGCCGACATCGCCGACCTCACGGGCCGCGGCGACGGCGCCGAGGCGGCCGTGGCAGCCGGCGGCCCCGCGGCGGCGGGCGGCCGGGCGCCCGACGGCATGGACGAGATCCTCATCGAGGAGCTCGAGCTGGGCGTGCGCTCCTACAACTGCCTCAAGCGCGCCGGCATCCAGACGGTCGGCGACCTCGTGCAGAAGTCCGAGTCCGAGCTCAACGCCATCCCCAACTTCGGCCGCAAGTCGATCGAGGAGGTCATCGAGACCCTCGAGGCGCGCGGGCTGTCGCTGCGGGCGGGCTAGCGGGTACCCTCGGGACGCCATGCGCCATCGCCGGGATCGCCGCAAGCTGTCGCGCAGCGCCTCGCACCGCAAGGCGCTGTTCATGAACCTCGCGCGCGAGGTCATCGACCACGAGCGCATCAAGACGACCGAGGCCAAGGCCAAGGCGGTCAAGCCCGAGGTGGACAGGCTGATCACGCTCGCGAAGCGAGGGGACCAGCACGCGCGGCGCCAGGCGATGTCGCAGCTCGGGCAGGACAAGTTCATCGTCTACAAGCTGTTCGAGGAGATCGGCCCGCGCTATGCCGAGCGCGAGGGCGGCTACACGCGCATCCTCAAGCTTGGGCCGCGCCACTCGGATTCAACCGAGATGGTCTTCCTCGAACTCGTCTGAGCCGCGATAGCCGTCGCAGAGCTGCGTCCTCGCTCGCTCGCGTGCGTAGTAGCACGCGTCGCTCACTGCGTCCTTGCTCTGCTCGGCTCTCGCGGCTCAGGGCGTGACCCCCTTTTCGCAGTTTGCGGGATGAGCGCGGGCTCCCGGGCCCCGCTTCGCTTTTCCGGCTGACGACGCGGTTAGTCTGCCCCCGCCGCTGGACTCGTTGACCACGTGGCGTCAGTCATGGCTCGACACAACCGCCGATCCGCCTTCCGATCCTCCCTCCCCCCAGCCCACAACGGCCTCCCCGCCGGTGGGCGCAGCACCCCGGCCACGGCCCCCGCGACGGGCGGCGATCCCCCAGTTCGCCGCCGTACCCCCCGTCCGCGGCAGCCGTCGAGTCCGCGTCGCGACCGCGAGCGGGTCACTCTCCCGCCGGCCCGCTCGCCGGTCGCCTCGCTTCCTGCCACGGCGCCCCCCGCCTTTGCGCCCGTGACAGGTCGTGCCGCCTCGGCCCCCGGGCGGCAACGCGCGCCCGGCCGCGTCCGCGCCCGCCGGCCTCGTGCCGGCGCTGATCGCGGGCGCGGCCGGGCCGCACTTACGCACGGCTGACCAAGAGGCAGCCTCTAAGGTTCCAGCGGCCGATGGCCCTCGACTACGACGCCCTGAAGGACCGCAGCCGCGCCGTCTGGTCGCTGGGCGACTACTCCCGCATCGCGCCGCTCACGATGCCGGCCGCCGAGGCGCTCGTGGACGCCTGCGCGATCTCGGCGGGCCAGGAGGTGCTCGACGTGGCCGCCGGCACGGGCAATGCAGCCATCCTCGCCGCGCGCGAGGGCGCCGCCGTCGTGGCCTCCGACCTCACCCCGGCGCTGCTGGACCTGGGCCGCCGCCGCGCCGAGGAGGAGGACCTCGACATCGAGTGGGTGGAGGCCGACGCCGAGGCGCTGCCCTTCGATGACGCGCGCTTCGACTGCGTGACCTCGGTCTTCGGCGCGATGTTCGCGCCGCGGCCCGAGCTGGTCGCCCAGGAGCTGTTCCGGGTCACCCGGCCGGGCAACACCGTCGGCATGGCCAACTGGACGCCGGACGGCTTCCCCGGCCGCCTCTTCGACATCAACGCGAAGTACGTGCCGCCGCCGCCCGACCTGCCGCGGCCGTCGGGCGCCTGGGGAGTTGAGGAGGCGGTGCGCCAGCGCTTCGAGGGGCTGGCCGGCACGCTCGACATGGAGCGCCGCACGGTGCGCTGGGAGTTCCCCTCCGCAGATGAGATGGCCGCCCACTTCGAGCAGGGCACTGGCCCGGCCGTGGCCATGCGCGAGGCGCTGTCCGAAGAGCGATCCGCGGCGGTCCGGGAGGACGTCCTCGCCCTCATACGCGAGTTCGACCGCGGCTCGGGCGACGGCGTCGCCGTGGACTGCGAGTACCTGCTCGTGGTTGCTCGCCGTCGCGGGTGAGCGCGCGGCTGCTGCTCGAGTACGACGGGGCGGCCTTCTCCGGTTGGGCGCGCCAGCCAGGGCTGCGCTCGGTGCAGGAGGTGCTCGAGGGCGCGCTGTCCATCCTGCTGGGCCAGGCCGTGGCGGTCACCGCGGCGGGGCGTACCGACGCCGGGGTTCACGCCCGCGGCCAGGTGGCAAGCCACGCGGGCGCGCCGGCACCGGCCCGCGCGCTCAACGGGCTGCTTCCCCACGACGTTCGCGTGCTCGCCAGCGATCCGGCGCCGGACGGCTTCGACGCCCGCCGCGACGCCCTGGCGCGCCGCTATCGCTACCGCATGGACACGCGGCCGGCCGGGAGCGTGTTCGAGCGCGGTCGCGCCCTGCACTGGCCCGGTCCGCTCGACCGGCCGGCGCTCGACGCCTGCGCCGCGGCGGCGGCCGGGACGCATGACTTCACCGCCTTCACCCCCACCCAGACCGCCCACGTGCGCTTCCGGCGCGACGTGTTCCTGTCGGAGTGGAGGCCCGACGGCGAGCACGCGCTCGAGTACCACGTCGAGGCGGACACATTCATGCGCCACATGGTGCGCACGCTCGTGGGCAGCATGCTGGCGGTGTCCAGCGGCCACTTCGACCTGGCGCACTTCGAGCGCCTGCTGAGCGGCCGCCCGCGCGCCGAGGCCGGCGACACGGCGGCCGCGCACGGGCTGTACCTGGAGGCCGTGAGGTACTAGGCCGGCCGTGCGAGGGGCGAGTTTCGCCGCGCCGCCGCTCTCTATCCTCGGAGGCCGCATGAAGGTCCTGCTCACCAACGACGACGGCATCTCGGCCACGGGCATCAATGCCATGCGGCGCGCGCTGCTCGACGTGCCGGGCCTCGAGCTGGCCGTGATAGCGCCGGACTCCAATCGCAGCGCCACCGCCCGCAGCATCACCACGCGCAAGCCGCTCTGGGTGGAGGAGATCGAGTTCGGCGACGGCACCAGCGGCTTCGCCACCGACGGCACGCCTGTGGACTGCGTGCGCTTCGCCGCCCTCGGCCTGGTGGAGTTCGAGCCGGAGCTGATCGTCTCGGGCATCAACCATGGCGCCAACCTGGGCGACGACATCACCTACTCGGGCACGGTCGCGGCCGCGCTCGAGGGCATCGTGCTGGGCATCCCGGCCATCGCCGTCTCGCAGCAGTCGGCCAGGCGCGAGATGGACTTCCGCCTGGGCCGCGAGTTCGACTTCACCGAGGCCGCGACGTTCACCGCCCGGCTGGTGGAGGAGCTGGAGCAGGTGCCCATGCCCGAAGGCACGCTCCTCAACGTCAACTGCCCGGCGGGCGACGCCAAGGGCGCCCGCGCGTGCCGCCTGGGCAAGCGCATCTACCGCGACCGGCTGGAGCTCCAGGAGGAGAAGGGCGGCCGCCGGCGCTTCCGCATCTACGGCGACGACCCGTCCTATGAGCACGAGGACGGCACGGACTTCGCGGCCATCGCCGACGGCTGCATCGCCGTCACGCCGCTGCATTTCGACCTCACCGACCAGGCGGGCATCGAGGAGCTCGGTGGCTTCGACCTCGACCGGCTCATGCGCCCGGCCGCCAGAGAGATTGAGTAGCCCCGCCGTCATCTCCCGCCAGCGAGGATCCCGGCTCGCAAGGAAGCAGGTCCTAAGCCGTGCTGGGCACGGCGAGGGCCGATGACGCAGCGAGCCGATGATCCGCAGCGGCGGGCGGCGGAGCTCAGGCGGGAGCTCGAGCATCACGGCCACCGCTACTACGTGCTCGACGACCCCGAGGTCTCCGACGCCGACTACGATGCGCTGCTCGACGAGCTGCGCCACGTCGAGACGGACCACCCGGAGCTGCTCACGCCGGACTCGCCCACGCAGCGCGTGGGCGGCCGGCCGCTCGAGCGCTTTGCGCCCGTCGAGCACCTCCAGCCCATGCTGTCGCTCGCCAACGCGCGCAACGAGGACGAGCTGCGCGCCTGGGACGTGCGCGTGCGCAACCTCATGGCCAAGCTGGAGCTGGACCCCGAGGGGCTCCGGTACGTCACCGAGCCCAAGATCGACGGCCTGGCCATCTCGCTCGTCTACGAGGACGGCGTGCTCGTGCGCGGCGCCACCCGCGGCGACGGCGAGATCGGAGAGGACGTCACCCAGAACCTGAGGACCGTGAAGGCCATCCCGCTGCGGGTGGAGGACGCCCCGCCGCTGCTGGAGGTGCGCGGCGAGGTGTACCTCCCGCTGGCGGCGTTCGCGAAGCTGAACGAGCAGCGCGCCGAGGCCGGCGAGCCGACCTTCGCCAACCCGCGCAACTCCGCCGCCGGCTCCATCCGCCAGCTCGACCCCGCGCTGGCCGCCGCCCGTCCGCTCTCGATGTGGTGCTACAGCGTGGGGGCGCTCGAGGGGATCGAGTTCGAGAGCCACCACGAGTCGCTGGAATGGCTGCGAGACCGCGGCTTCAAGGTCAACCCCGACGTCGAGGTGCACGGCGACCCTGAGGTGCTGGTCGCGGCCTGCCGGGCCTGGGAAGAGCGCCGCGATCGCCTGGACTACGAGATCGACGGCGTGGTGGTGAAGGTGGATTCCCTGCCCACCCAGCGCGCGCTCGGGGTCGTGGGCCGCGAGCCGCGCGGCGCCATCGCCTGGAAGTTCCCGCCGATGACGGCCACGACCACGCTCCAGAAGGTGTCCTGGAACGTGGGCCGCACCGGCCATCTCGTGCCCTTCGCCGTGCTCGAGCCCGTGCAGGTGTCGGGCGTCACGGTCAAGCTCGCCACGCTGCACAACGAGGAGGACCTGCGCCGCAAGGACGTGCGCGACGGCGACGAGGTCATCGTCATGCGTGCCGGCGACGTGATCCCGCAGGTGGTGTCGCCCACGTCCAAGGCGCAGCGGCGAAGGAAGCGCGGCCCCGTGCCGGAGCCGCCGGCGGAGTGCCCGTCCTGCGGCACGCCCACCGTGAAGCCCGAGGACGGCGTCTGGACCATCTGCCCCAACCGCGCCTCCTGCCCCGGCCAGCTGTTCCAGGCGGTCAAGCACTTCGTGAGCCGCGGAGCCATGGACATCGAGGGTCTGGGGGAGGAGCGGGCGCTGCAGTTCCTGCGCGCCGAGCTCATCCGCAACGTGGCGGACATCTACGAGCTCACCACCGAGCGGATCATGGAGCTGGACGGCTTCGGCGAGCTGTCCGCGCGCAACCTCGTGGAGGCCATCGAGGGGTCCAAGCAGCGGCCGTTCAGCCGGGTGCTGTTCGGGCTGGGCATCCCCGGCATCGGCTTCGTCAACGCACGCGCGCTCACGCAGCAGTTCCGCTCGATGGATCGCCTCATGGATGCCCCGGCGGAGGAGATCGAGCGGACGCCCGGCATCGGCCCGATTCTCGCCGACACGATCGCCCAGACGCTGGCAGAGGAGCGCACCCGCGAGCTGGTGGGCCGGCTGCGCGACCACGGGCTGAAGCTGGAGGAGGAGGGCCCCGAGCCGCCCGCCGAGGGGCCGCTGGTGGGCAAGACGCTCGTGCTCACCGGCACACTGCCCGAGCTCACGCGCGAGGCCGCCACCGAGCGGATCGAGACCGCCGGCGGCAAGGTCACCGGCTCGGTGTCGAAGAAGACCGACTACCTGGTGGCGGGCGCCGACCCGGGGTCGAAGCTCACGAAGGCCGAGCAGCTCGGCACGACGGTGCTGGACGAGGCGGGCCTGCTGGAGCTGCTCGGCGCCGGATAGCGTCGCATCGCTGCGTCCTCGGCCCTCGCCCTGCCTCGCAAGGCTTCGGACCTGCGTCCTTGCGCTGCTCGCTTTCCGGCGCCGAGGACGCTCAGCCGTAGCGGGCGATTGCCTGCACGATGCGGTCCTCGATGCGCTTGGCGGAGTTCGTGCTCCTCACGCCGTTGGAGAGGATCGAGAAGACGATCGTGTCGCCCGAGCTGGCGCGGCAGTAGCCCGACAGCGCGCTGACGCCGCGCAGCGTGCCGGTCTTGCCCCGGCAGCGGCGGCGGGCGGAGCCGCGGCGCAGGCCGCGGTGGTTGGAGTCGTCGAGGGTGCCGTCCACGCCGGCGATCGCCAGGGAGTCGTAGAAGGCGTCGAACTCGTCGCGGTCGCGCATCTCGTCGAGCAGCTCGACCACCTCCTCCGGTGAGGCGCGGTTGCCGCGCGACAGGCCGGAGCCGTCGCGCAGCCGCGGCCGTGAGCCGAGGCGCTTGGCGAAGCGGTACGCGTCGCGGGCGCCGTCCTTCGTGGTGCCCTCGTCGCCGTCGGCGGCGCTGAGCGCCTTGAGCAGCATCTCGGCCATGAAGTTGCTCGATTCCTTGTTCGTGAGCCGCACGAGCCGGGCCATCTCCGGCGACTCCACGGCGGCCAGGCGGACGCCGCCCGCCTGCGAGGGCACGGCGCTCACGCGTGCGGATGCGCGAACCGGCACGCGGCGGTCCTCGAGGGCGTCGGTGAGGGCCCTTGCCGCGGCCTCGGGCGGCGTGCGGCCGCGCAGCCGACCGTTCCAGTCATAGCTCAGGGCGCTGAGCTGCGCGTGCCAGGGGGAGGGGCCGAAATTGGAGTCCGGCCCGCCGCGGCGGGAATCCCAGGCCGACTCGTCGCCCAGCACGCGGCCGGTGACGCGGTCGATGCCGGCCTCCTCCGCGAGCTGGCGCGCGAGCTCCTCGATCTCGTCACGCCCCAGGGTGGGGTCGCCGCCGCCGCGGATGTAGAGGTTGCCCGCGAAGGTGCCCGACTCGCGCTTCTCGCCGACTCCCACGACCGTGGTGCCCAGCGTGCCGTCCGGCGAGAACTGCGCCAGCGCGGCGGCCGTGGTGAACAGCTTGGTGTTCGAGGCGATGATCCGCGAGCGGCGCTCGTCGTGTTCGTAGACGACGTCGCGCTCGGTGGCGTCGAGGATGAACATCCCGCTCGAGGAGCCGAGATCGCGCATGGCGGACGCTGCCACGCGGCGAACCTTGGAGTGGCTCTCGGCGGCCTCCGCGACGGGCGCGGCGGCCAGCAGCGCGAGGGCGACGATGAGCGTGACGGTTCGGCGCATCGGGCGTTGAAACAGCACGAAGCGGCCAGGGTAGCGGCCGTTCCGGGCGACCATCGCGATATGTTCAGTGGGGCATGGGCACCGTTGTGAAGCTGGAGAAGACGGGCCGGGCGCGCTCGTCGTCCTCCTCCCAGGGCCAGCGGCGGCGCTCTCGCCGCTCCCGCACGGCGCTCGTCCTCGGCGGCGGCGGCTTCACCGGCGGCGTGTACGAGATCGGCGCCCTGCGCGCCCTCGATCTCCTTGCGGTCAACCGGACCGTCAACCAGTTCGACGTCTACGTGGGCACCAGCGCCGGCTCGTTCGTGGCCAGCCTCGCCTCCAACGGGGTCACCCCCGAGGAGATGATGCGCGTGGTCAACCAGCAGGTGCCCACGCCGTTCCGGGACATCGACATCGGAACGCTGCTGCGGCTCAACTACGCCGAGTTCGCCAAGAGCACCGCGCTGTTGCCGCTGCGCCTGCTCGGCATGGGACGGCAGATGGCGTCCAACCTCGGCTCGGTCTCGGTCATGGACCTCGCGGTGGGCCTGGCCGAGGCGCTGCCCTCGGGCCTCTACGACAGCTCGGGCATCGCCGGCTACATCGATGACGTCCTGGGCGATCCCGACCGCACCAACGACTTCCGCCTGCTGCAGAACGAGCTCTACCTCCCGGCCACCGACCTCGACACGTGCGAGCGGATCGTGCTCGGCGCCGATGGCTGGGAGGACGTGCCCATCTCCCAGGCGGTCGCCGCCTCCACCGCCCTGCCGATGGTCTACAAGCCGGTGGAGATCAAGGGGCGCCACCTGGTGGACGGCGGCATCCGCTCCACCACGAACGTGGACGTGGCCGTGGAGCAGGGCGCCAAGTTCATCATCGTCGTGAACCCGCTGGTGCCCTACGTCAACGACTTCCAGAAGCTCATCCCGACGATGACCGGCAGCCGCGTGCGCCGGGTGTCGGACATGGGCTTCCCCCAGATCGGCTACCAGGCGTTCAAGCTGCTGGCCCACCAGCGGCTGCACGAGGCGGTGGCGCGCTGGGAGGAGAAGTACCCGGGCGTGGACATCATCCTCATCGAGCCCGACCCCAACGACGAGCTGATGTTCGACACGAACGTCCTCAACTTCACCAAGCGCGTGGAGATCGCCCGCCACGGTTTCGAGTCGGTCACGCTCAAGCTCGCGCGCGACTACGACCGGCTGCGCGACGTCTGCGCCAAGCACGGCATCGAGATCTCGGCCACCCGCGTGCGCAAGGTGGTGCGCCATTTCGCCCAGGAGCGCGAGAAGACGCGCGCCTGGCGCCGCATCCTCGAGCAGACCACGGGCGCGCTCCTGCGGCAGTCCGAGGACGCGTAGGCCTCTCGGCGGCCGGGCCTGTGGCGCACGCCGGCCAGGAGATCCGCGGGCCCGGCGGATACCGCCTGCTCCTCGTGCGCACCGCCGCCGAGACGGACGGCGAGCTGCTCGAGATGGAGGCCGTGTACGCGGATGCGGCCGGGTTGCCGCCCGAGCACCTGCATCCCTCCCAGGAGGAGCGCTTCGAGGTGCTGGAGGGGAGCGTCCACGCGGTGATCGGCGACGTGGAGCGCCGGTACGGGCCGGGCGAAGCGTTCACCGTGCCGCCGAACACGCCCCACCGGATGGCCGCGGACGGCCCGGCCCGGATGCGCTGGGAGGTGCGGCCGGCCCTGCGCACGGCGGAGTTCTTCGAGCGCCTGTACGGCGACGGCCCGGACAGCGCCCGCGAGGCCGCTTCACCCGCAGGCTTCGTGGCCGAGTTCGCCGGCGAGATCCGGCTGACGTAGGTCAGGCTGTCGCCGCCGGTCGACCAGTCGTCACCGGAGAGCGTTCCTGGATTCTGGGTCCATATGACCCAGAAGTCCGGAACGTTCGCTCAGGCGAGCACCGCGCGCAGCGCGGCCAGCAGGCGGTTGGTGGCGGGCGAGTCGCGGATCGAGACGCGCACGTGCTCGTCGTCGCCGAGCGGCCCGCCGGGCGCGACGATGACCTTCTCCTGCTCGAGCCGGCCCGCCAGCTGGGCCCCCGTGAGCGAGGGCGCGCGCAGCCAGGCGAAGTTTGCCTGGCTGTCGGGGGCGTCCACGTGCAGGTCGTGCAGGGCGTCGAGAAGGCGCTCGCGCTGCTCTATCACCATGGCCCGCCGGCGCTCGATCTCGGGGATCCCGATCCGCAGCGCCTGCTGCACCGCGGCCTGGGTGAGCGCGTTCACGCCGAGGACCGGCGAAACGGTCTCGAGCAGCGAGGCGGCGCTGGGGGAGCCCACCGCGTAGCCGGCGCGCAGCCCGGACAGTCCCCACGCCTTCGAGAAGGTCCGGAACACCACCAGGCGCGGGAAGGCGTCCACCAGACGCAGGCAGGCGTCGGCCGGCTCGAGGTCGGCGAAGTCCACGTAAGCCTCGTCCAGCAGCACGTGCACGTGGTCGGGAAGCGCCGACAGCAGCTCGCCCAGCTCATCCGAGGAGAGGTACGTGCCGGTGGGGTCATTGGGGTTGCAGACGGCCACTACGCGCGTGCGCTCACCCACCGCGGCGCGCAGCGCCGCCGGGTCCACGCGCCCGCCCGCGAGGTCCACCGCCACCGGCTGCGCCCCCGCGCGCGAGGCCATGAGCGGGTAGAGGGGGTAGGACGGCCAGGCCGTCACGAGCTCGTCGCCCTGACCCAGCAGAGCGAGTGCCGCGGCCTGCAGCAGCTCCGCCGCGCCGTTGCCCACCACCACCTGCTCGGCACCCACCTCGTGGCGATCGGCCAGCGCCCGGCGGATGCCGGCGGCGTGACGGTCCGGGTAGCCGTTCACGCGCCCGCGCGCGACGGCGATCGAGGCGTTGACCACCTCGGAGTTGGGGAACTCGGGCCACTCCGTGCTGGACAGGTCGAGCTCGGGCACCTGCTCGAGCGCCAGCGCCTTCTCCTGCGCCCGCCGTTCGCGCAGCCCGCGGTTGACCTCCTCCTGGTCCATGTCCTCGAACTGCCGGTAGTAGTCCAGGAGACCCATCAGGCCTGCTGCGTGAACAGCGACGACCCGGGCCCTTCGAGGATGAAGAACCAGAAGCCGAACGCCGAGCCCGCGATCATCAGCGTGACCACGAACACGGGCTCGAGGATGCCACGCTTCTGCTCGTGGCCGGCGGCGCGGCGCGTGAGCTTCCACCAGTGGTCGAGCCGCTTGAGCAGCGCCAGCGTGCCCATCAGCGTGGTCATCATCCCCGCGAACGCCACGAGGATCCCGGCGACCACGGAGTCCATCAGGTAGTCCACCTGCGAGCCCACCCACAGCCAGCCCGCGGGCTGCGGCCCCCACAGGCTGAGACAGAGCACTATCTCGGCGGCGAAGATCGATGCGGCGATGCCGCGGTCCACGCGCTGCCGGCTCGCGCCCGCGGTGACCGGCTGGGCGCGGTAGCGCAGCGGCGCCGTGCCCGGACGGCGGCCGACGAACAGGCCGCCGGTGTCTGTGGGGTCGTTCTTGGCCAGGCGGCTGAGTTTAGAAGGGGCCCCGCTACCGCCGCGCACCCTCGTACAGCGCGTCGACCTCCCCCGCGAACTTCTCGTTGACCACGTTGCGCTTGACCTTCAGCGTGGGCGTGAGCTCGCCGGTTTCCTGCGACAGGTCCTGCGGGAGGATCTTGAAGTACTTGATCTGCTCCACCGGGCCGACCTTGCCGTTGACCGTGTCGACGACCTTCTGCACCTCGGCCTGCATCTGCTCGGACTCGGGAACGTCCTCCAGCGCCAGGCCGTGCTGCTCCGCGAACTTGGGCGCCTCCTCGGGGTCGAGGGTGATGAGCGCGACGAGGAACGGGCGGCGGTCGCCCACCACCACGGCCTGCGAGATCCAGCGGTTCTGCTTGAGGCCGTTCTCCAGGTTGGCCGGCGTGATGTTCTTGCCGCCCGCCGTGATGATGATGTCCTTCTTGCGGCCGGTGATGTAGATGAAGCCATCGTCGTCCATGCGGCCGAGGTCGCCCGTGTGGAGCCAGCCGTCGTCGAGCGTGTCCTTCGTGGCGTCCTCGTTCTTGTAGTAGCCCTGGAAGATGTTGGGGCCACGCAGCAGCACCTCTCCGTCCTCGCCGATCTTCGCCTCGAGCCCGGGCAGCGCCCGCCCCACCGACCCGAAGCGGAAGTCCTCGGGCGTGTTGATGGTGGCGGCCGTGGCCGTCTCCGTCATCCCGTAGCCCTCCATCACGGGCACGCCGCAGGCGTAGAAGAACTCGAGGATCTCCTGCGCGATCGGCGCCGCACCCGTGACGCACTGGCGGATCTTGCCGCCGAAGAGGTTGCGGACGTTGACGTAGAGCTTCTCGTCGGCAGCGTCGAAGGCCTGCTGCAGCTCGGCCGGCACGTCCTCGCCGCGGGCCTGCATCTGGCGCACCTTCACGCCGAGCTCCACCGCCGCGCGCATCTGGGCCGGATCCTCAGCCGCGGTCGTGGCCATCGTGTAGATCTTCTCGAACATCCGCGGCACCGACGGGAAGTAGGTCGGCTTGAGCTCCATGAGGTTGGGGACGATCTTCGTCGCGTCCTTCTCCCAGTAGGCGAGCGTCGCCCCGAGGTCGATCGTCACGAACTGGATGAGGATCGCGAAGGCATGTGCGAGCGGGAGGAAGAGGTAGGCCACCTCGCCCGGCTCGAGCGCGCCCTCCTGCTCGACCATGTTCGCGATCGAGCGGTAGTTGGCGTGGGTGAGAATGCAGCCCTTCGGCGGGCCCGTGGTGCCCGACGTGTAGATGAAGACGCACACGTCGTCGGGGCTCACGCCGGCCACGCGCTGCTCGAACTCCGCGTCGTCGCGGCCGCGGCCGCGCTCGCGCAGGGCGTCGAGCGTGATGGCGTCGCCGCTCGCGTCACCCGCCTCGAAGACGATCACGTGCTGGAGCTCGGGCAGGTCACCGCGGACCTGCTCGACCTTCGCGAGCTGTTCGGCGTCCTCGCAGAAGACGGCCACCGACTCGGAGTGCTCGAGCACGTAGTGGCACTCCTCGGGGGAGTTCGTCTGGTAGATCGAGACCTGCGCGGCGCCCGCGGCGAGGATGCCGAAGTCGGCGTAGGTCCACTCGGGCCGGGTGTTGGCGAGGATCGAGACGCGGTCGCCGGGCTGGATCCCGAGGTCCACGAGGCCGAGCGCGACCTCCTTGACGATCGTGCCGAGCTCGGCGTAGCTGACGTCGACCCACGCGTCGCCCTGCTTGTGGCGCAGCGCCGGGGCGTCGCCGTGCTTCGCGGCCGCGAGCCCGACCATGTCGGCCATCGTCTTGGACCCGGTGCTCGCCTCCGTGGCGGCCACTGCTGCCATGTGATCCCTCTCCCTCGCTCTTGGCTGCTACCGGGGCGGATTCTATGCCGGACAACGAAAGCGGGGCGCTGGCGCGCCCCGCTGGATCCCTCGTGAAGCGTGGTCTCTCAGACCTGGGCGAGCTGACGCTTCGTGTTCGCCTGCTTCAGCGAGCTCAGGAACAGCGTCTTGTCGATCCGTCCCTGAAAGATCGGCACACCGAGCTCCATGCACTTCATGATGACCTCGCGCCGGTGCATCCCGGCCTCGCGTCCGAGCTCGGTGGGCGTCAAATGGATCGCCATGCGTCTCCTCCTCGTCGCTGCAGTCAGTGATGAATGTACCGCGCGCGGCAGATGGAGCAAACCTTTCCGGGACGGATGTCGTACCCGGAGGCCGCTCAGACCGGGTTCGGCACGTCGATGAACACGTGCTCGACGCCGAAGCGCTCGGCCACGAGCTCGCCCACGCGGCGGATGCCGAGCGTCTCGGTGGCGTAGTGGCCGGCGGCGATGAAGTGCACGCCGGCCTCTCGCGCGTCGGCCATCACGTGCTCGGCCGGCTCGCCGGTGAGGAACGCATCCAGGCCGGCCGCTGCGGCCTCCGACACGCTCGACGCGCCCGCGCCCGACACCACGCCGATGCTGTGCACGACCTCGGGACCGGCGTCGAACACGAGCGGCTCCTGACCGAAGACCTTGCCGCAGCGGGCCACGAGCTCGGCCGCGCCGATCCCCTCCGCCGAGCGGCCGACGAAGCCGACGGAGCGGTCGCGCGCCTTCCCGAACGGCTCGGCTCGCTCGAACCCGAGCGCCTGGCAGATGAGCGCGTTGTTGCCCACCTCGGGATGGGCGTCGAGCGGAAGGTGGTAGGCGGCCAGCGCGATGCCGGCGCCGAACAGCGCTTCGAGCCGGGCCTTCATCTGCGGCGACAGCGCCCGCGGGTGGAAGTCCCAGAACAGGCCGTGATGTGTCAGGAGCAGGTCCGCGCCGGCCTCGGCGGCGCGGCGGAACAGCTCGAGCTGGGCCGAGACTCCGGTGGCCACGCGCCAGGTTTCCGCCGCGCCCGGCACCTGAAGTCCGTTCGGGCCGTAGTCATCCCAGGTGGAGGGCTCGAGCAGCTCGTCGAGAAAGGTCACGATGTCGGTGGTCGCGGTCATGGTTGGATTCTGCAAGTTGGGGAACTCAGGTACCATCTACCACTCACGTCAGCGCTGCTGTCGGTAGGGGAAGTCACGAGGGATCGTCTGCAATGAGTGTGATCGCGAGGGCGACGGACGCCGGCGACCGCGAACTGGTCGCGGCGGTCCGTGACGGGGACGACGGGGCGTTCGAGGAGCTGTACCGGCGCTACAACCGGCGTGTGGCCGGCTACGTCTGCCGCATGGTGGGCGATCCCGACCGCGCCGAGGACGTCACTCAGGAGGCCTTCTTCTCCGCCCTGCGCCGCCTGCGCCGCACCGACTCCGAGATCGTCTTCAAGCCCTGGATCTTCGAGATCGCGAAGAACGCCTCGATCGATCACTTCCGGCGCACCAGCCGCGCCGAGGAGGTCTCGATCAACCCCGACGACGGCGGCCTGCGCCCGGCCGACCACCTGCGCCTCGTAGGCGGCGGCCCTGCCCCCGAGGTGGCGTATGAGGGCAAGGAGCGCATGGACCACCTGAAGGGCGCGTTCGACGAGCTTTCCGACAGCCACTCGCGCATCCTGGTGCTGCGCGAGCTCGAGGGGCTCTCCTACCGCGAGATCGGCGAGCGCATGGAGCTCACCCGGCCCGCCGTCGAGAGCACGCTGTTCCGCGCCCGCCGGCGGCTCAACGAGGAGTACGCCGAACTGGACACCGGCGCCCGCTGCGTGGCCGTCTGTGCGGCCATCGCCCGCCTCGCCGAGGGCATCGAGTCTGCTCGCGACCGCCGGCGCGTCGGGCGCCACGCGGCGCGCTGCTCGGGCTGTCGCCGCCAGGCACGCGAGCTCGGGGTGTCCGTCGAGACGCCGGTGCGCACCCGCGTCGCGGGGCTGCTGCCCATCCCGGTGCTCGCACGGCGCCGCCGCGATGCAGCGCACGACGGCAGCGCGGGCGCGGCGGCCGGCGGCTACACGTCGAGCGTGCACCAGGTGGCCGGCACCTGGGCCCCGGCCATCGTCACCACCGGGGCGGCCGAGGGCACCGCCCACGCATGGGGGAAGGCCGCGGCCATAGTGGCCACGCTCGCCCTCGCGGGCGGCGGAGCCGCGATCCAGGAGCGCGTGGTCAATGCCGAGCGCGGCACCGAGACCGAGGAGGTGGCGCCCGCCGGCGACGGCGGCGCCCGCGACGGCGGCGACCCCGCTCGCGGTGGTCCGGGTGCCCCCGCTGGGCCGCGCGGCCAGCGCGACGGCTCGGGCGGCACCGGTGGTGGCGGCACCCGTGCCGGCAACCTGCTTCCGGACGTGCCGCGCGTGAGCCCCTCGCCGGGTTCCGCGCCCGCTGTGACCCCACCCGCTTTCGGGCCGCCCGCCGTCGCCCCGCCGGGCGCCGGACCGTTCCCCGCGCCGCCCGCGCGCCGTGATGTGACAGGGATCACCGAGGAGATCACCGGGCCTTCGCCGGCCCGCCCCGACCAGGCGCTCGGAGACCTCGGCTCCACGACCCTTGAAGGCGCCACCGGCGTCGTGCCGTTGCTTCCGCCCGTCACGCCGCCGGAGCAGATAGACGTCCCGCCGCCCCCCCAGGGATCGGTCAATCCCCCGGCGCCGCCGGGCTCGCCTGAGATCACGCTCCCCGGGGGCTAATCTCCAGACCACATGGCCGAGCACGCCACGGGCTCCCTGCGGGAGGACACGTTCCTCGAGTCCCTGATGGACACGAGCCTGTACTCGATGGGCGCGTTCTTCTCCGATGAGCACCCCAACCTCGTGGACGAGGTGATCGCGCAGAGCGTGGCCATCGAGGAACAGGGACTGCGCGGGTACGCCGGCGCGCACGAGCTGTCGCTGGAGGAATGCTTCCAGACGCTCCTCACCGGGCTGGCCGTCCGCTACTACAAGTCGGTCGTGGGATGAGGGGCGCCTGGCCGGCGACCGTCGCGCTGCTCACCGTGGTCGGCGGCTGGGCGGCGCTCGGCGCCGAGACGTCCGAGTCCCAGTCGAGCTCGCTGCGGCTCGTCCGCGTGGGCACGTTCGACTCGCCCACCTTCGTCACGGCGCCGCCCGGCGATCGCAACCGCGTCTTCGTGGTCGAGCAGGGCGGCACGATCCGCGTGGTCCGCAACGGGCGGATCCTGCGACGCGCCTTCCTCGACATCCGCCGCGACGTGAGCTCGGGCGGCGAGCGCGGCCTGCTGTCGATGGCGTTCGCACCCGACTACGAGCGCAGCCGCCGCTTCTACGTGTACTTCACGGACCGCAGCGGGCACACGCGAGTCCAGGAGTTCCTGCGCTCGCGGCGCAGCGCAGACCGCGCGGACCGCCGCTCTCGGCGCCAGGTGCTGTTCCAGCGCCAGCCCTTCCCCAACCACAACGGTGGGCAGCTCCAGTTCGGCCCCGACCGCCTCCTCTACGTCGGCATGGGTGACGGCGGCAGCGGCGGCGACCCCCAGGGCAACGGGCAGGATCTCGGCACCTTCCTGGGCAAGGTGCTGCGCATCGACCCGCGCCGCCGTGGCGGGCGGCGCTACACCGTTCCGCGCAGCAACCCGTTCCGCGGGCGCCGGGGAGCGCGGCCGGAGATCTACGCATACGGCCTGCGCAATCCCTGGCGCTTCTCGTTCGACCGGCGGACCGGCGCCCTCACGCTCGCCGACGTGGGTCAGAGCGCGGTCGAGGAGGTCAACTACCTGCGTGAGGGACGCGCCCGCGGCGCCAACTTCGGCTGGAACGTGTTCGAGGGGCGCCGGCGCTTCACCGCGGGGAGCGCACCCGGGCACGTGCGGCCGGTGCTTCAGCGCCTGCACACGGAGGGCGCCTGCTCCATCACGGGCGGCTACGTCGTGCGCGACCGCGCGCTGCGCGCGCTCTACGGACGCTACGTGTACGGCGACTTCTGCGAGCCCCGGATCCGCTCGGCGCTGTTGCGCAGCGGCCGCGCCCGCGGCGACCGCGCCACCGGCCTGCGCGTGGAGGGCATCTCCTCGTTCGGGGAGGACGCGCTCGGGCGCGTGTACGTGGCGTCGCTCGACGGCCCGGTCCACCGTCTTGCCGCACGCTGACCCGTGGACGCCGACGACATCCGCCGGCGCAGGGACGAGGTGGCCGAGCGCCACGGCGCCTGGACCGCGCACAACATCCACCTCGGCCACGGCGTCTACACGATGGGGGACCCGTCCGCCGGCGGCAACGAGTCGCGCATGCGCCGTGCCGTGCAGGCCACGGCCGATCTCACCGGCCGTCCGTTCGAGCAGCTGCGCGTGGTCGACCTGGGCTCCCTCGAAGGCAGCTATGCGGTGGAGTTCGCAAGCCGCGGCGCGGCGGTGGTCGCGGTGGAGGGGCGCGAGGCGAACATCGAGAAGGTGCGCTTGGCGAAGGAGGCGCTGGCGCTCGAGCGGCTCGACCTGGTCCAGGACGATGTGCGCAACTTCAGCCGGGAGCGCTATGGCGCGTTCGACGTGGTGCTCGCCGTCGGGATCGTCTACCACCTCGATGTTCCGGTTGTGTTCGAGTTCCTGGCGAACATCGCCGCGGCGTGCACGAACGTTGCCATCGTCGACACCGAGATCGGCGCGGCGGAGGCGGCCACCGAGACCCAGGTGCACGACGGAGTGGCCTATCGCGGCTTCTTCTACGAGGAGCCCACGGGCGCCCCGCACGATCGCGACGTGCTGTGGTCGTCGATCGGCAATCCCCGCAGCTTCGTCTTCAGCCGGGCGTCGTTGCACAATGCGCTCCTGCAGGCGGGCTTCACGACGACGGCGGAGTGCCACGGCCCACCGGTGATCGACGCCCGGGTGGAGCGCGCCACCTTCCTGGCGTTGAAGGGTGAGCGGCAGCGGTTCGTCTCGATCCCCGCCCTCAACGACCTCGCGCCCCGCGAGGTGCCCGAGTTCACCCTGGCCCTCCCGGGCGCCGCGGGGACGCCGCCGGCGCCTGCCCCACTGCCGTTGGCGAGGCTCCGCCGGCTCGTGCCGGCGGCGGTCAAGCGGCGGGTGCGCCACCTGATGGACGGCCGCTAGCGCAGGGGCGCGACGTTGCGATACATGCGAGCCGTGTCCTCGAACGCGGGCTTGCGCTGGCCGTCCATCGTCACCAGGCCCTTGAAGTTCACCGGCGGCTCGGGCAGCGGGTTGCCGCCGTCCCAGTCCGGGCGCACGCGGAAGTCGCGCAGGATCCAGGCGATGGCGCCGTTCACGTGGGGGTTGCTGTCGTAGGTGGACACGTGGAACTGCATGAACTCCTGCTGGAAGGCGAACGTGCCCCGCTCGTCGATGGGCCCCTCGCGGTTGGCCTCCGCGCCGAACTCCGTCACGAACAGAGCCTCCGTCGGGTAGTGCTCGTGGAGCTGGTCGATGTAGGGGGAGAGCAGGTCGCGCTCGACGATCTGGCCGCTGGGCCCCGGGTACCAGCCGAAGTAGCTGTTCACGCCGAGGGCGTCGAAATCGCGGTAGGCCACCGACGGCGTGGCGGTCGGATAGCCCGCGAAGTCGATGCCGGACAGGCGGCTGGGGTCGAGGCGGCGGACAAGCGCCGCCGACGCCTGGAGGTAGCGGCGCTGCCCCGCGCTGATACGCGTGGGCAGCTCGTTGGCCACGCTCCAGACGAAGACGGAAGGGTGGTTGCGGTCGCGCCGGATCATCGCCTCGAGCATGCGCAGGCCCTTGTCGCGCACCGCCCTGCGCCGCATGGCGTCGTTGCGCAGCTGGTAGAAGGGGACCTGGTTCCAGACGAGGATGCCGGAGCGGTCGAGCATCTCGTACGTCTCCGGGTGGAGCGGGTAGTGGGCGCGGGTGACCGTGGCGCCCAGGTCCTGCAGCAGCGACACGTTGAAGCGCCGCTCGGCCGATCCGAGTGCGGCGCCGAGGGCGGGGTGGTCCTCGTGCATGCTGGCGCCGCGCAGCTGCACCGGCCGCCCGTTGAGGCGCATGCGGCCGCCCGAGTCCACGCGCAGCGAGCGCACGCCCACGTGGGCCGACCACGAGCCGCCCGAGCGCCGGCCCACCTGCACGCGCGCCCGGAGCTTGTAGAGCTCGGGGTCGCCCGGCTCCCATAGGCGCGGATCGGGTATGCGGATGCGCGCCTGCACCTCTCGGGAGCCGCGGCCCGGGATGCGCACCGCCGGCGACGCGCCGCGAAGGCCGCCGACGGTCACGCGCAGCCTGGCCCGCTGTGGCCGGCGGCCCGGGTTGCGCAGCACGCCGCGCACGACCACGGTGGCGGCGCAGCGCCGGCAGGGCAGCACGGGCCGGGCGAACAGCTCGGCCAGGTCCACGCGCTCGATGCGCCGGAGATAGACCTCGCGCAGCAGGCCGCCGTA
This sequence comes from Thermoleophilaceae bacterium, assembly GCA_040901445.1. GTDB lineage: Bacteria > Actinomycetota > Thermoleophilia > Solirubrobacterales > Thermoleophilaceae > JBBDYQ01. Next base: position 44,275 of record JBBDYQ010000012.1, read on the forward strand.
GTTCCACCAGCCCCCACCGGGCCGGCCGTTGGCCTGGTCGCGACCGGGCGGGAGGTCGTTGCTCGTGCGGCGGTTGTCCACGCGGACCACGAGCCGGTTGACGCCGCGGCGGCGGATGGCGCGCGCCGGCACCTCGAACGGCACGTAGCCGCCCTCGTGACGGCCCATCTCGCGCCCGTTGAGGAAGACGCGGGCGCGGTAGTTCACGGATTCGAAGCGGAACGCCCAGGCCGCTGGGCGCGCGCCGCGCGGCAGCCGGAAGTCCTTGCGGTACCAGCCCACCGTGCCGCGCTGGCTGTCGTCGGAGAGGTCGGTGGCGTTCCAGGCGTTCGGCACGCTGACGTTGGTCCAGCCGGCCGCGGAGCGGCTGCGGGCGAACCCCCGGGCCAGCCCCTGGTCGGCGGGATCGAGGCGGAAGAGCCAGGTGCCGTCCATGAGGTGGCGGCCGCCGTGGCCGTCGGCGTAGAGCACCCGCTTCGAGGGCACCGACACCTGCGCAGGCGCCGGTGCGGCCGCGACGGCTGCGAGGACCAGCGCGAGGCTGAGGCTCGTGAGGATGCGAGTCACGTCTGGAGGACTCCCGGCGGACACCAGAGTACGTCAGGTCCCTCCGGACCGGCTAGGCCATCGCGACCAGCGGCGTGCGCGCGGCAGAGGTCCCCTCTCGCACGACCTCGCCGGTGACGCTCGAGTTGGCCTGGGATCCGAGGAACAGCACGAGCCGGGCGACGTCCTCGGGGCCAGACAGCCGGCGCTGGGGTACGAGTCCCGCCATGCGCTCGCGCAGCTCCTCCGGGAACCGCTCACGGTTGCGGTCGGTGGCCGTGAAGCCGGTGCCCACGACGTTCACGAGGATCTCGTCACGGCCGAGGTCCCACGCCAGCGTGCGCGCGAACCCGTGCAGTCCGGCCTTGGCCGCGGCGTAGGACCAAGTGACCGGGTGTCCTTCCTCGGCGATGCCCGATGAGATCAGCACCACCCGCCCCCAGGGCCGTTGCCGCATCGCCGGCAGCGCCGCCCGCACGGTGGCGAACGCCCCCTCGAGGTTGGCGCGCAGGACGCCCTGCCACTCGTCGTCCGGCTGATCCTCGAAGCGGTCGCTGCTCACCTGCGGCCAGCGCACCGCGTTGACCACCAGCACGTCGATGCCGCCCAGGCGCCGAACGACCGTGGCCACTGCCTCGCCGATGGTATGGGGCGACTCCAGGTCCATCCGGACTGCCACGCCGTTCCGGGCCGCGCCGACGACGGCCTCCGCCTGCTCACGCCGATCGCGGTAGGTCACGGCCAGCTGCGCCCCCTCGGCCGCGAAGGCCTGGGCCATCGCAAGGCCGATTCCAGATGACCCGCCGGTGACGAGAACCACCTTGTCGCCGAGTCCCGTGTTCACAGCCTCAACCTTTCGCCTGGATCAGTAGCTGGCTATCTATGTTACATAGCCGGCTAGCGGAGGTTGGTGCGGACGCGCTCCAAGAGCTCGCGCAACGTGTCGCGCTCCTGCGCCGAGAACCCCCTCGTCGCGGACCGCGTGACGGCATCGAGGGCTCGGCGAACGGCGGGCTCCACGGCGCGGCCGCGATCGGTGAGCACCACTCGCGCCCGTCGGCGATCGTGCGGATCACGGACGCGGCGCACGAGGCCGGAGGCCTCCATGCGCTGGACCGTGCGCACCACGGTGGGCGCCTCGATGCCGAGCCGTTCGGCGATCGCTCCCACGCCCAAGCCATCTTCCTCCCACAGGACCTCGAGGAGATAGTCCTGGCCCGCGTGCACCCCGTGGGGCTCCAGCTCGCGCTGAAGCTGGCCGCGCGCGGCCTTGAACGCCTGGGCCAGGGAGCGGGGAAGGGGCGCCGCGCGGCGAGCCATCGTGAGGCGACCGTAGCGCGTCGAGCGGCCGTGGAACTCGACCGGCGTGTCACCGGTAGCCTTCGGCCCGCCGCTGACCCGCACCGCACGCAGGAGGATGCTCTCGTGACCGACGTCGTCATCTCCTCGGCCGCCCGCACGGCCGTCGGCTCCTATGGCAAGAGCCTCAAGGACGTTCCCACCACCGAGCTCGGCGCCATCGCCGTGAGGAGCGCCATGGAGCGCGCGAAGATCGAGCCCGGCGACGTGCAGCAGGTGGTGTTCGGCAACGTCATCCACTCCGCGCCCGAGGACATGTACATGGCTCGCGTGGTGGGCATCAAGGCCGGCATCCCCAAGGAGGCGCCGGCGTTCACGGTCAACCGCCTCTGCGGCACCGGCGTGCAGTCGATCGTCTCCGCCGCCCAGAGCATCCAGACCGGCGAGGCCGACTGCGTGGTTGCCGGCGGCGCCGAGAACATGAGCCGCGGCCCCTACTGGATGCCCGACGCCCGCTGGGGCGCGCGCATGGGCGAGGCCAAGATGGTGGACCCCGTCGTGGGCGGCCTCACGGACCCGTTCAACAACATCCACATGGGCATCACCGCGGAGAACCTGGCCGAGTCCCATTGGATCTCGCGCGAGGAGCAGGACGCGTTCGCGCTGCGCTCCCACCAGCTCGCCAAGGCCGCCATCGACGGCGGCCGGTTCGAGGACGAGGTCGTGCCGGTGCCCGTGAAGGTGAAGAGGGACACGGTGGACTTCACCCAGGACGAGCACGTGCGCCCCGAAGCCTCGATGGAGTCGATGGCCAAGCTCAAGCCCGTCTTCAAGCCCGACGGCACCGTCACCGCCGGCAACGCGTCCGGCATGAACGACGCCGGCGCGGCGGTGGTCCTGATGTCCAAGCAGCGGGCGGAGGAGACCGGGGCACCCGTGCGCGCGCGGATCCTGTCCTACGCGTACTGCGGCGTGGACCCCAAGACGATGGGCATCGGGCCGGTGCCCGCGGTCAAGAAGGCCCTCGACAAGGCCGGGCTCACCATCGGCGACGTCGACGTGGTCGAGCTCAACGAGGCCTTCGCCGCGCAGGCGTTGGCGGTGATGAAGGACCTCGAGCTCGACCCGGACAAGGTGAACCCCAACGGCGGGGCCATCGCGCTCGGCCATCCGATCGCCGCCACGGGCTCGGTGATCACCGCCAAGATCCTCGCCGAGATGGAGCGCGAGGACCACGACGTGGGCCTGGTCACGCTCTGCATCGGCGGAGGCCAGGGCATCGCGATGCTGCTCGGCCGGGAGTAGGGTTCACCCGGCCCAACGAGGAGGGAGACATGGCCTACTTCAAGGACGCCGACGAGGTCTACGCCTACATCGGCAAGCTGTTCCAGGACCTCACCGAGGACGACGAGCTGCGGCCCAAGTTCCAGAAGGCCGACACGATCGTCCAGTACCAGTACCGCAACCCCGAGTCGCAGATCACCGTGAAGATGCTCGAGGGCCAGGACGGGCAGGTCGACTTCGGCGACACGACGCTGGAGCCCGAGGTCGTCATGACGATGGAGGCCGACACCGCACACAAGTTCTGGCTCGGCAAAATCAATGTCACGGTGGCGCTTGCACGCGGCCAGATGAAGGCCAAGGGGCCCGTGGCGAAGATCCTCAAGCTCGTGCCGCTGGTCAAGCCGGTCTTCCCGCGCTACCGGTCGATGCTCGAGGACGCCGGCCGCCAGGACCTGGTCGAGGCGGCCTGATGACCGCCGCCTCGATCACGACCTCGTTCGCCGGCTGCGAACCTTCGCCTGGCGGCGTCCTCGGGCCCGCCAATGCTTCGGCATTGGCTGCGCCCTGCGTCCTTGCCAGCCTCGGTTCTCGCTCGGCGTGCCGAGGCCGTGCTCTCGGCGGAGGTCATTAGCGTGGAGGCATCCGAGGCGCTCGACGCCCGCCAGATGGCGGGCTTCAAGGACTTCTACCAGTTCGTCTGGGCCACGCGGGTGGTGTCGGGCAAGGGGCTCGTCGACGGCGCGGGCTTCGAGTTCGCCAAGGAGGGCGCGCACCGCGTCTTCGTCGTCACCGACAAGGTCATCCGCGGCACCGGGCTCATCGACCGGGTGGAGTCCGGCGTCACCGACGGCGGGCTCGAGGTGGCCGGCGTGTTCGACCACGTGCCGCAGGACTCCGCCATCGACACCGTCGAGCGCTGCGCCGCCGCCGCCAAGGAGGCGGGCGCCGACTCCTTCCTCGCGGTGGGGGGCGGCTCGGTGATGGACACGGCCAAGATCGCCGACGCCGTGTTCTCCTACGGCGGCGGGGTGCACGAGTACGAGGGCATCTACACGCTTCCGCGTGAGGACGATGGGCTGGGCGCGCCGCTTCCCATCGCGCCGCTCGCCTGCATCCCCACCACGTCGGGCACAGGCTCCGAGGTGTCCATGGCAGCCGTGGTCAAGGACCACGAGGCCAAGGTCAAGCTCGAGTTCGCGGACTTCCCGTTCTTCCCGCGGCTCGCCATCCTCGATCCCGACTCCACGGCCACGCTGCCGCCGGCGATCGCGGCCGCCACCGGCATGGACGCGATGACGCACGCCATCGAGGGCTACGTGTCCGTTGATTGGAGCCCGCACAACGACGCGCAGGCGCTGCACGCGCTGCGCATGATCCGCCAGAACCTCGAGCGCGCCGTGCACACGCCCGAGGACGAGGAGGCGCGCGGCAACATGCTCATCGCGGCCTCGCTCGCCATCACGGCGTCGCTGGGCATCACCCATTCGATGTCGCATCCGTGCGGCGGCCACTACGGCGTGCCGCACGGGGTGGCCAATGCCATCAACCTGCCGCACTCGATCCGCTACAACGCGCGCGGCGGCTCGGACATCGCGGCGCGCTACCGGGAGGTGGCCGAGGTGCTGGGGTCCGAGCCGGGCGGCGGCGACGCCGACATGGGCGACGCCCTGGCCGATCGCGTGAGCGAGATCACGAGCTCTGTGGGGCTGCCGAAGCGGCTGTCCGAGGTCGGCGTGCCCGAGGAGGGCATCCCGCTGCTGGTGGAGGGCGCCATCGGCGACGGCTGCACGCTGATGAACCCGCGCGAGACGGGCGAGGACGAGTTCACGGAGCTGTTCAAGGCGGCGCTGTAGCGTTGGCCGACGTCCTCTGGGAGCCCTCGCCCGAGCGGAAGGAGCGCGCAGCGCTCACCCGCTACATGCGGGAGAGGGGATTCGAGGACTACGACTCGCTGTGGGCGTGGTCGGTGTCCGAGCTCGACGAGTTCTGGGCGTCGATCTGGGAGTACTTCGACGTGCAGGCGGCGGAGCCTTACGAGCGCGTGCTGGGCTCGCGTGAGATGCCCGGCGCCGAGTGGTTCGCCGGCGCGCGGCTCAACTACGCGGAGCACATCTTCCGCGGCAAGCGCCCGGACGACGTCGCAATCCGGCACGCGTCGGAGCTGCGCGAGCTGGGGGAGATGACATGGGCGGAGCTGCGCCACCTCACGGCGGGCATCGCCACCGGCCTGGCGCAGCTCGGCGTCGCGCGCGGCGACCGGGTGGTGGCGTACATGCCCAACATCCCGGAGACGATCGCGGCGTTCCTCGCGTGCGCCTCGCTGGGGGCGGTGTGGTCGAGTTGCTCCCCGGACTTCGGCGCTCGCAGCGTGGTGGACCGCTTCGCGCAGATCGAGCCCAAGGTGCTGCTGTGCGTGGACGGCTACCGCTACAACGGCAGGGACTTCGACCGCCGCGACGTGATCGCCGCGCTCCAGGCCGAGATGCCCAGCCTGCAGTGCACGGTGGTGCTGCCCTACCTCGACCCCACCCCGGACCTCACGTCCTTGCGCGACGCGATGGGCTGGGACGGGCTGTTCGACAACACGCCCGCGCTGGTGTTCGACCGTGTGCCCTTCGACCACCCGCTGTGGGTGCTCTACTCATCGGGCACGACCGGGCTGCCCAAGGCCATCGTGCAGGGCCAGGGCGGCATCCTCATGGAGCACCTCAAGAAGCTCCACCTGCACCTGGACGCCCAGGAGGGCGACCGCGTCTTCTGGTTCACCACCACGGGCTGGATGATGTGGAACTTCCTGGTGGGCGTGCTGCTCACGCCGGCCTCGATCGTGCTCTACGACGGCTCGCCCGGGCACCCGGACCTCGGCGTGCTGTGGGACCTGGCCGAGCGCGCCGGGATCACGTGCTTCGGCACCAGCGCGTCGTTCATCGCCAACTGCATGAAGGAGGGCGTGGAGCCGTCGGCGGGGCGCGACCTCTCGGCGCTCGTGTCGGTGGGCTCCACCGGCTCGCCGCTCTCGCCCGAGGGCTTCGAGTGGGTGTATGAGCACGTGGGACGCGACACCTGGCTGTTCTCCACCTCCGGCGGCACCGACGTGTGCACGGCGTTCGTGGGCGGCTGCCCGCTGCTGCCCGTGTATCGCGGCGAGCTGCAGGCACGCTCCCTGGGCTGCGCGGTGGAGGCGTGGGACGAGGACGGCAACAGCGTGATTGACGAGGTGGGCGAGCTGGTGATCACCCGGCCCATGCCGTCGATGCCGCTGTTCTTCTGGAACGACCCGGATGGCTCGCGATACCAGGAGTCCTATTTCTCGATGTACCCCGGTGTGTGGCGTCACGGGGATTGGATCGAGATCACCTCGCGCGGCACGGCGGTGATCTACGGCCGCTCGGACTCGACCATCAACCGCGGCGGCATCCGAATGGGCACGAGCGAGATCTACCGCGCGGTACTGGCCGAGCCCGACGTCGTGGACGCGCTGGTGGTGGACGTGCCGCGCGGCGACGGCGAGTCGTGGATGCCTCTGTTCGTGGTGCTGCGCGAGGGCGTTTCGCTGGATGACGAGGTCGTGGGGAGGCTGGCCGCGCGCATCCGCTCCGACTGCTCGCCACGCCACGTGCCGAACGAGGTGTTCGCGATAGACGAGGTGCCGCGCACGCTGTCGGGCAAGGCGCTCGAGGTGCCGGTCAAGCGCATCCTCATGGGCACGGCGCCGGAGAAGGCCGCCAGCCGCGACTCGCTGGCCAACCCGGCCGCGCTGGACTGGTTCGTGGACTTCGCCGCGCGGGTCGCGTAGCGCCTCACGACCTTGCGCTTGCGGGCGTTCTCTCTGTGTGTTCACGCTGATCGGACCCGATGGGCGGCCATGCGAGAGCTCTGCGCCGGGAACGCTCGGCGGGCATCGCGGCAACCGCGTTTATGGGCGGCTTGACTGCCCGGGGGCGCTGCGCTGGATCGCCCGCGGGCACTATGTGCGCCAGCGGGTGTTCTTTGCTGATGAGGCGGATGCGGTTGCCGCGGGCTATCGGCCGTGCGCGACTTGTCTTCCCTCCGGGTACCGCGAATGGAAGGATCGGCAGGCGATGATGCAGCGGCTTGTCGTGGAGAGTCCCTTGGGGCCCTTGGTGCTTCGTGGTGACCATGACGCCCTGGTCGGCCTCGCGTTCGCGCGGCGGGGCGCTGCGTACGGAGGCGATGAAGGGGGAGTCGCCGGGGATGCCGCCCGCCGGCTCTCCGAGTACTTCGCCGGCTCGCGCTCCGGGTTCGAGCTGCCGCTGCGCTTCGAGCGCGGCTCTGCGTTCGAGCGGCGGGTGTGGAACGCGCTGCTGGAGATCCCCTACGGCGCCACGACCACCTACGGAGAGCTGGCCACGGCGCTCGGCGAGCCGGGCGCGGCCCGTGCCGTGGGAGCGGCCAACGGCCGCAACCCGATCGCGATCATCGTGCCCTGCCACAGGGTGATCGGTGCGGGCGGCCGGCTCACGGGCTACGGCGGCGGGCTGCCGCGCAAGCGGGCGCTGCTGGCGCTGGAGGGCGCGGCGGCGGCCGATGCGAGCCGCTCGCCCCAGCTGAGCTTCTGAGGCTTCGCGGCCTTCCGAGCGCCGATTGAACGGATTCCGGGGCCATAGCCCCCGTATGTGTTCAATCGACGGGCGCCGCGGGTAGGCGGGCGGCTTCCCTCGCCCCGCGATGCGCCCAGCGCGTAGGATTGGCCGGCCAGCCAGGATCGAGTAGCCAGGAGGAGTCGCATGGCCGTCGCGCCCACGCAGGAGGTCAAGGCCTACAGGAACTACGTAGGCGGGGAGTGGGTCGAGGCCGCGTCCGGCGAGACCTTCGACGTGATCAACCCGTCGAGCGGCGACACGATCGCCACTGTGCCGAAGGGCGGTCGCGAGGACGCCCACCGGGCCATCGCCGCTGCGCGCGAGAGCTTCGACTCCGGTGTGTGGGCCGACATGGACCCGGACGAGCGCGTGCGGATCATGAAGTCGGTGGTGGACAAGTTCACCGAGCACGAGGACGAGCTGGCCGAGCTCGAGGCCATGAACGCGGGAATGACCTTGCGGGCCACCGGCACCGTCGTCACCGGCTACTGCATCACCCACTGGGACTACTTCGCCCGCCAGACCGACCGCCCGCGCCAGGAGGCGCTCGCCCCGGTCGAGTTCCCCACGCACTCCTACAACTTCGTCCTGCGCGAGCCGGTGGGCGTCTGCGCCGGGATCATCCCGTGGAACTTCCCGCTGGTCATGGCCGTATGGAAGCTGGCCCCGGCGCTGGCCATGGGCAACAGCGTCGTGCTCAAGCCCGCCTCCAACACGCCGTTGACGGCGCTGCGCTTCGCCGAGCTGCTGGACGAGACCGACCTGCCCAAGGGCGTGGTCAACGTGATCACCGGCGGGGGCGCCTCGGTGGGCGAGGAGCTGGCGTCTCACCCCGACGTGGACAAGGTCTCCTTCACCGGTTCAACCGTCGTGGGCCGCCGGATCATGCAGCTGGCCTCGAGCACGATCAAGCGCTGCACGCTGGAGCTGGGCGGCAAGTCCCCCAACATCGTGTTCGAGGACGCCAACATGGAGGCCGCGGTGGACGGCGCCCTGTGGGCCACCTTCTTCCACCAGGGCCAGGTGTGCGAGTCCGGCACGCGGCTGCTGCTGCCGGAGTCCATCCACGACGAGTTCGTCGAGCGGCTGGTGGAGCGGGCCAAGCAGATCAAGATCGGCGACGCCCTGGATTACGAGACCGACATGGGCCCGCTCGTGTCCGAGGCCCAGCGCGACACGGTGGAGAACTACGTGCGCATCGGGCAGGAGGAGGGCGCCAGGCTCGTGCTGGGCGGCAAGCGACCGACGGACGTGCCCGACGGCGGCTTCTTCTACGAGCCCACGATCTTCACCGACGTGGACAACTCGATGACGATCGCGCAGGAGGAGATCTTCGGCCCGGTGCTGTCGGTGATCAAGTTCTCCGACGACGACGACGCCATCCGGATCGCCAACGACTCGATCTACGGACTGGCCAGCGCCGTCTGGTCCGAGGACCACGATCGCGCGCTCACCGCCGCCAAGCGCATCCGGGCGGGGACCGTGTGGATCAACGACCACCACCTCATCAACTGCGTGGCGCCGTTCGGCGGCTACAAGCAGTCCGGGCTGGGGCGCGAGCTGGCGAGCTACGGGCTGGACGAGTACACCGAGGTCAAGCACGTGCACGTGGACCTCACGCGCGACCCGGACGGCAAGATGTTCGGCGTGCTGCTCAGCGAGCCGCGGCCGTAGCGCGACCGCTGAGTTGGTCAAGCAGCAGTCCGATCGAGCGCTCGAGCTGCTCGAGTGACGCGTCCTGCACGCGCCCGACGCCGAGTGCGCCGTTGACGTGCGCGTTGATCTCGGCGTGGCTGCGGCCCGTGCGCCTCGAGAGCGACGAGACCAGCTCGTGGCGCTGCTTGCGCAGCGCCACGCGGCGGGCGTAGAGGGGGGCTGCCTCCGGCTCGGCGCGCGGGGGCGGAGCAGGCGTCGCCGCGGCGGCAAGGGCGGGCGCGGGGTCCGGGGCCCCGAAGAGCGTCATCTGCGGGGCCACGTCCGCACTCACCGGCACGAACTCCAGGTCGTCGCCGGGTTCGCACCCGCCGCGCTCCGGAAGGCCATCGAGCTCTTCCGGCGGCAGCTCGTCGGCCGGCGGGCGCAGCGTGTGGCGGAGCTCGGTCTCGACGTCGTTGGCGTAGGCCTGCAGCACGCGGTCGGCCGGCAGGAACAGGTAGGACTGCTCGCCCGCGACGGCGCCTGCCGTGCGCACGAAGCGGCCGACGATCTGGCGGAAGATCAGGGGCGTGCGGGCGGCGGTGGCGTACACGCCCACGCGCAGGCGCGGGATGTCCACGCCCTCCGACACCATGTTCACGGCCACGATCCACTCGTCGCGCGAGCGCGTGAACGCCTGCAGCTTCTGGGCCGCGCGCGCCTCTGTGTGGAGCACCATGAGCGGCCTCCTGCCGGTGATGCGCTCGAGCGCGTCGCGGATCTCGCGGGCGTGGTCCGAGTCCGCGGCGATGGCCAGCGCCCCCGCGTCGCGGTGGCCGTGAGCGCGAACCTGGCGCAGCCGCTCGTGGGCTGCGGCGAGGATGCGCGGGAGCCCGTCGGCCAGCCGGGCGCTGATGGCCGTGCGGTAGCGGCGGCCGGCCTCGCGCGTGGCCAGTTCCTCCGCGAAGCCCGCCTCGATCACCTCGTCGCCGCTCTGCCACTGCAGCACGCCGTCGTAGGGGACGAAGGCCACGCGCCGGCAGACGCCGTCGGCGATGGCCTGGCCGTAGCTGTAGGCGAAGTCGGGCACGGCCACGCCGTCCTCGTAGCGGACTCCCGGGATGGCCATGTCGTCGCTGCGGAAGGGGGTGCCCGAGAGCAGCAGCCAGCGCGGCGAGGAGCCGAAGGCGCGCGTGAAGCCGGCGCCCCAGGTGAGGTCGTCGCCCAGATGGTGGGCCTCGTCGGCGATGACGAGCGTGTCCGGGCCGCAGCCGCGGGCGAACGCCTCCGGCGCCTGGCCCACGCGCGCGTAGGTGATGGCCACGCCGTGGAAGTCCGCGGTGGTGCGCAGCTCGGGCGCGTCGGGCAGCAGCTGGAGGCCGAGCGAGCCCGCCGCCTGCGCCCACTGGCGGGTGAGCGGGCTGGTTGGGCAGACCACCGCCACGCGGCGCACCTCGCCCCGCCGCAGCAGCTCGCGCGCCAGCACGAGCGCCGGGCGCGTCTTGCCCGCGCCGGGCGCCGCGGCCAGGAGGTACGGGCCGCCCGACCAGTCCGCGAGCCCGGCCAGCGCGCGGCGCTGCCAGGCTCGAAGTGAGGGGTCTCGGTGTGCGGAGTCCGTTCCCACGGGAGCGCGGCATCCTGCGCGACGGGTCGGACGGATCCTCCCCGACGCGATGAACGTCCCGCGCCCCCACGGAATCCGGGGGCACGCGGGACGTTCGCGCGCGGCGGTCAGTCAGCCGAGGCCGCGGCCGGCGCGGCTGGTGCGGGCGTGGCCGGGGAGTGGCCGTTCACCCGCGGCAGGAGCCGGTCGAGCCAGTTCGGCATCCACCAGTTGGCCCGCCCGAGGATCTGCATCACGGCCGGCACGAGCAGCATCCGCACGATCGTGGCGTCCACGAGGATCGCCGTGGCCATGCCGATGCCCATGAGCTTGAGGATCACGTCATCGCTCAGGGCGAACGAGCTGAAGACAGCGACCATGATCAGGGCAGCCGCCGTGATCACGCGGCCGGTCTTGGCCAGCCCGTCCACCACGGCCCGGGGGTTGTCCCCGGAGGCCAGGTACTCCTCACGGATCCGCGAGAGCAGGAACACCTCGTAGTCCATGGAGAGCCCGAACAGGATCGCGAACATCATCACCGGGACGAACGGCGGGACCGGCGTCGCCGTGTCGATTCCCACCAGCTCGCCGGCGAAGCCGCCCTGCGAGAGCAGCGCCACCACGCCGTACGCCGCCCCGATCGACAGCAGGTTCATGAACGCCGCCTTCACCGCCACCGGCACCGACCGGAAGGAGGCGAGCAGCAGCAGGAACGACAGTCCGACGACCACTGCGATCATCAGCGGCAGCCGACCCAGCGTGTAGTCGCTCTGGTCCACGAGCGCGGCGGTGATGCCGCCCACGTGCACCTCGGCGCCGCCGGCCTGCTCGACGGGCGGGATCACGTCGTCGCGCAGCCGCGTGACCAGGGCCTCCGTGGCCTCGTCCTGGGGCGACGTCTCGGGGATGGCCATGAGCACGGCGGCGTCGCCGGCCTCGTTCGGCCGCGGCGGCGAGACCGACGCCACGCCCGGCGTGTCCGCCACGCCCTGGCGCAGGTCGGCGAGCGCGGCCTGGCCGCCGCCGTCGGGCAGCTCCGCCGTGAGCAGCAGCGGGCCGTTGGCGCCCGGTCCGAAGCCCTCGGACACGAGCTCGTAGGCCTGGCGGGTGGTGGTCTCCTCCCGGTCGTTGCCCGAGTCGGGGAAGCCCAGGCGGAAGTCGGTCACCGGCAGCGCCATGGCCGCGATCAGGGCCACGCCGGCGGCCAGCGCCGCCCACGGGCGGCGCTGGATGCCGCGACTCCACGCCAGCCAGCGTGAGCCGCCGTCGCCGGCCGCCACGCGAGCCTTGCTGCCCGGGATGTGCAGGCGGTCGATGCGCGGGCCGATGACCCCCAGGGTCGCCGGCAGGAGCGTGATCGCGGCAACCACGGCCACGAGCACCGCCAGGCTGGCAGCGATGGCCACGCCGTTCAGGAACGACAGGCCCATGGCCATCAGGCCGAGCATCGCGATGACCACCGTGAGCCCGGCGATCACCACCGAGCGGCCGGCGGTGGCGGTGGCCTCGGCCACCGCCTGGCGCGGCTCCTTGCCGTCCGCGAGGCCGGTCCGGTAGCGGGTGACCACCAGCAGCGCGTAGTCGATGCCCACGCCGATCCCGATCATCCCCGCGACCGCGGGCGCGAAGTCCGGAACGTCCATCACGCCTGCGACCAGGCCGATGAGCGCCGTGGCCACGCCGAGGCCGAACAGCGCGGTGAGGATGGGCAGCCCCGCGGCGACCACCGAGCCGAAGGTGAGCAGCAGGATGATGGCCGCCATGATGAAGCCGACCATCTCGGGGCTCGTCTCCGACGCCTGTGCCTCCTGGATCTCGAAGCCCGCGAGCTCGATCTGGAGCCCGCTTCCGGCGGCGCCCTCGGCGAGCTCGATCAGCGCCTCGGCCGACTCCGCGGGCGCCTCGTCACCGTCGATCTGGAGGCGCGCGACAGCGGTCTCGCCGTCGCGTGAGACCTCGGCCGGCGTCGCGCCCTTTAGGCCCTCGAGCTGCGACGCCTCGACCAGCAGCCCGTCGATGCGCTCCTTCACCGCAGGCGACTGTGCGCCCTCGGCCGAGTGCCAGACCACGTCGAGCGACGACGATGACCTGTCCGTGAACCGCTCGGTGAGCACGGCATCCGCCGCCTCGGAGTCGGAGTTCGGCGTGGTGAACTCGGCGTTGTAGTCGCCTGCCAGCGGCATCAGGATCGCGATTGCGGCGACGAGGGTCAGGAGCCAGGCTCCCACCACGCGGCGGCGGTGGACGAACGACCAGGAGCCCAGGCGGGCGAGGGTGGTCTTGGGCTGCGGTGACATTCGTGCTCCTCGGCGTCGGGAGAGAGGGAACGTCGTCAGCCTGCCGGGCGCGCGGCTTGCCCACAATTGGGGATGCCCCCGAGCGGGGCCTGGGGATGGCCCCTAGTGCATGGGGCGGTTGTCCGCACGGTGGGCGGCCGCGAGGGCCTTCAACGTGCGGCGGGAGCTGTACTGCGGCTTCCAGCGCAGCAGCTTGCGGGCGCGGTCCGTGCGCATGAGCACGGGCTTGCGCACCGCCTGGATCCAGGAGACGGCGTCGGGCACGGCGGGCACGCGTGCCAGCACCTCGGCGCCGAGGTCCACGGCCAGCTCGGGCACGGGGATCGAGTACCAGCCGAGGGCGTCGGCGAGGTCGCTCACGGTGAGCGTGTCCTTCGCCGTGACGTTGTACGGGCCCGGTTCGCCGCGGCCCAGCACGCCCGCGAGGAACGCCTGGGCCACGTCGTCCTCGTGCACGAGCTGGAAGCGGATGCCGGGGTCGGGGAGCACGGGCCTCAGCGCCGGCATGCCCGACAGCAGGCGCACGACCGCATCGGGCATGCGCTCGGACAGCCGCACGTACGGGATCTCGTCGACAAGCGTCTGCGCCCGCGGGCCCGCGATCACCGGGGGCCGGAACACCCACGCAGCCGTCTTGCGCCGCCGCTCGAGCACCTTCGCCAGCACCTCCTCGACCTCCGCCTTCTGCGCCGAGTAGGCGTGCTCGGGCGAGCCGCGGGCCGGGATGTCCTCGTCCAGCCAGTCCGGGTTGTCGTCGTGGAACCCGTAGGCGGCCACGCTCGAGGCGTAGCAGATGCGCTCGGCGCCGCTCTTGGCCGCCTCCTCGAACACGATCCGCGAGCCGTCCACGTTGATCGCGCGCGTGGAGTCGCCGGCGGTGAGGATCGCGAACGCCAGGTGCACCACGGCGTCGGCGCCCTTGACCGCGCCGCGGACGCTCGCGCGGTCCTGCACGTCGCCCTGGCGGTACTCCGTCTTGCGCCAGCCCTCGCTTGCGGGGTCGAACGGGCTGCGCGCCATGCCCACGATCCGCTTCACCCGGCGCGAGCGCTCGAGCGCGGAGACAACGGCGACGCCGAGGTCCCCGGTGGGGCCGGTCACGGCGACGGTGAGCCCGTCGGTGGCCATGTCGGTGTTCTACCTGATTTCCGGGGCTAGGATGGCTCTGTGGTCAGCGTCGTGCTCACCGATTCCGCCGCCGATGCGCTCGAGCGCGTGCGGGGCGAGCTGGGCGACGACCTCATGTTCGTGATCGGCAACGGCTGCTGCGACTCCACGGCGCCGTTCCTGTTCTCCCGCCACGTGCGGACGGGCGAGGCCCACGTCGGCGACGTGGGCGGGGTCCCCATCCTGCTCGACGCGGCGCTGGTCGCCCTGTTCGAGGGCCGCGAGGTCGTGATCGACGCCGGCCCGGATGCCGGCGGCGACTCGTTCTCGGCCGAGACCGAGCTGGGCCTGCGCTTTTCGATGGAGCGCCTGCCGTTGCCGGGAGGCGCTCAGGCTTCGTCGTAGCCGGGCTCGCCCGGCAGCAGCACCGCCGCGTGGTCCCCCTTCATCACCACACGCGGCTGCACGGGCTCCACCTGGCGCGAGCGGCCGTCCTCCAGGGCAGCGTCCACCGACCGGAACTCGGCCAGCGCCTCGAGGTGCTTGATGGTGGGGAAGACGAGCAGCATCTCCTCGCGCGAGTAGGCCGCGAGGGCGTCCACGGGCCGGATCCAGCGGTGGTCCACGCACTCCTGGCCGTCGCAGGTGACCTCGGCGTCCGCGGGCGCCTCGGCCACGAAGAACCAGGTGTCGAAGCGGATCTTGACCTCGCTGGGGGTGATCCAGCGCGAGAACGGCACCAGGGAGTCCGTGCCGGGCAGTCGCAGCCCCGCCTCCTCCTGCGCCTCGCGCAGCGCCGCGCCGTCCGGCCCGCCGTCGCCCTCGTCCACCGCGCCGCCCGGGAAGACCCACGCGCCGCCCATGAAGCGGGCGTCCGGATTGCGCTGCACGAGCAGCACCTCGGGGCCCTCGGGGGAGTCGCGCAGGACGATCAGCGAGGCGGCGGGGCGGGCGGGCGATTCCTCACCCGGATTGAGCTCCTCGCCGGGTCCGGGCCGATCGACGCGCACGAGCGGACCCTACTAACCTTCCGCGCCGTGGAAGCCGCCACCGCACAGAAGTGGATCTGCGAATCCTGCGGGTTCATCTACGACCCCGTCGAGGGCGATCCGGACGGCGGCGTGCCCGCCGGCACGCCGTTCCCCGAGATCCCCGACGACTGGTTCTGCCCGGTCTGCGGCGCGCGCAAGAAGGACTTCAAGCCGCTGGACTAGGCGCCCCGCCCCCCGGGTAGGGCAACGGTATGCCCCGGGTCGTGGCAATCGCGGCTGCAATGGCGGCCCTGCTCGCCGGCTGCGGTGAGGAGGAGACCGATTCGGGCGACGCGGCAGGCGAGTCGGCGGATGTGGCGGCGATCGAGGCCGCGGACCTCCTCGAGGACACGCGCGAGGTGGTGCGCAAGCTCTCCGAGCGCGCGGAGGACCCTTCGGACACCGAGGAGCTCGAGGAGCTCCGAGACGAGGCACGCGGCCTCGCCAGGCAGGCGCGCGAGGGACTGCCGGAGGACGATCCCGCGCGGCAGCCGCTGATCACCGCGAACGAGCAGGCGGCCCAGGCCTCGTTCGCCCTGCGCCAGTACGCGTCCGATGGGCGTGAGAATGCTCTCGAGCGGGCGCGCACCAACCTCGATGAGGTCCGCGGGACGCTCGCCCGCGTGGTCGACGGACTGCGCGGCCGGCTGCCCGCTGACGTCGTCCAGCGGCTCGAGAGCGCGCTGCCCGACATCCCGGACGTGCCGTCGCCCTGAGGATCAGGCCAGCGCCGGCGAGTCCGCGTCCGGCTCGGGCTCCGGATCGTGCTCGGCGCGGCGCAGGCCCTCCAGCGCCGCGATCAGCTCGACGTAGCCGGTGAAGGAGAGCGGCTGCCCGGTCGCGGGGCACACCCGCCCCGCGACCTGTGTGCTGCCGGGGTCGAGCTCGATGCGGACCCAGCCGGTCACCTGCGCCTCGCCCTCACGACCCGGAAGGACGCGCGCCGCGGCCTCGACTCGTTGCCCGCCTCATCCGTCGCCGTGACCATTACGCGGTAGAGCCCCGGGCGCAGCGCCCTGCGGCGGATGCGGCCCGTGAAGCGCTGGGAGTTCCTCCCCTCCCGGCCCTCGCGCCGCAGCACCGCGCGCTGGCGGTAGAAGGCGCAGCGCGCCCTGCGGACCTCCCGGCGCACCCTCCTGGCGCCGGTCCTGCCCCGGGCCCTCCTGCCGAGCTCGCGCCTGATCTGGCGCAGCAGGGTGCGCCGCCGGCGGCTTGTGGAGCGGACGCATGCCGTGTCTCCGTCGCTGTCCTCGAGCCGCACTCCCACCGTCCGCTGCTGGATCGAGGTCTCGACCCTCGCCGCCTCGGTCAGCCGGTAGCGGACGATGAAGCCGCGGCGCTGCGCCACGCGCCTGCGCGAGAGCGAGACCCTGCCCACCCGCGGGGCCGCCGTGTCGCCCTGAGCCTGAGTCTGCTCGGCCGGCGCCTGGTCCCCGCCGGGCGCCGGAGCGGGCTGCGGCTGAGGCTGCGGGGCCGGCGGCGCCGGCTGGGGAGCCGGGTCGGGCTGCGGATCCGGTGGCGGCGGCGGCGGCGGGGGGATGACGAAGTCGACGCTCTCGCAGCTCGCGTCGATCGTGTCCACGCCCGCCTCGTCGGCGGTCACGGAGTCCGCGCCGGTGCCGCAGTTGGCGGTGTCCGCCTCGCCGTCTCGGATCAGGAGCGCATCGTCCCCGGTGGCGCCGGACAGGACGTCGCTTCCGGCGCCGCCGTCGAGCGTGTCGTTGCCGGCCCCGCCCTCGAGCTCGTCATCGCCGCCGGCGCCGGCGACCGTGTCGTCGCCGGCGTTGCCGAGGATGCGGTTCGGCCCGCCGTCGCCGGTGAACGCGTCGTTGCCCGGCGAGCCGAAGAGCTCCTCGATCGAGACGAGCGTGTCGTTTCCGTCGCCGGTGGCCTGCCCGGTGGAGAGGTTCGCGGCGACCGGGCTCGGGCTGCCCCTGAAGTCGGCGGCATCCGTGCCGGGGCCCCCGTCCAGTGTGTCGTCGCCGCCGCCGCCCCTGAGGGTGTCTGTGCCGCCGCCGCCGGAGAGGACGTTCGCCGCGGCGTCGCCCCACAGGATGTCGTCACCGGAGGAGCCGGCCAGGTTCTCGATCGAATCGAGCGTGTCGTCTCCGTGGCCGGTCGCCTGCCCGGTGTCGAGGTCGGCGATCACGGCGGCCGGGCTCGAGGCGAAGCCCGCAGTGTCGTTGCCGGCCCCGCCAAGAAGCTCGTCGTCCCCGCCCGCGCCGTCGAGCGTGTCGTCGCCGTCGAGGCCGAGCAGGCGATTGGGCCCGCCGTCGCCGGCGAGCGTGTCGTTCGCGCTCGAGCCGAGGACGCCCTCGATCGAGTCGAGTGTGTCGTTGCCCTCGCCTGCTGCCGTGCCGGCTCCGAGGTCGACGGTCACGGCGCTCGGGCTGGCCGAGAAGTCGGCCTGGTCCGTGCCGGGGCCGCCGGCGAGCAGGTCGTCGCCGCCCCCGCCCGCGAGGACCGGGTCGTTGCCTGCCTCGCCGAGGAGGCTGTCCTGGCCGTCGCCGCCGAAGAGCAGGTCGTCGCCGGCCCCCCCGAAAAGGAAGCCGCCGGTGTCCGCGAGCGTGAGGATGTCGTTGTGGTCCGAGCCCCGGATGACCTCGAGGAAGGTCAGCATGTCGGCCCCGTAGCCCGTGGCCTGCCCGCTGTCGAGGCTGGCGATGACGCCGCCGGGAGCGTCGCCGAAGTCGGCGGTGTCCGTGCCGTCGCCGCCGTTCAGCCCGTCGTCCTCGCCGCCGCCGTCGAGCGTGTCGTTGCCCGGTCCGCCCTCCAGCACGTCGTCGCCGCGCTCGCCGAAGAGCTGGTCGTTGCCATCCCCGCCGAGCAGGTTGTCGTTGTCGGTGGGGCCCGTGAACTCGTCGTTGTTGTCGCCGTAGAGGACGTCCTGGCCGGCGGCACCCGAGATGAAGTCGGAGCCCAACCCGCCCTTGATCTCGTCGTTGCCGGCGTCCCCGAAGATGACGTCGTCCCCGCCGGCCCCGCTGAGCGTGTCGTCGCCGTCGCCGCCGATCAGCAGGTTCACGGCGTTGTTGCCCACCAGCGTGTCGTCCCCGGCGGAGCCCGTCAGGAACTCGATGCCCGTCAGGGTGTCGTCCCCCTCGCCGCTTGCGGTGCCGGAGAAGAGACTGGCGGTGACGCCCGCGGGCGAGGAGGACCAGTCGGCCGTGTCGGAGTCGCCGCCGCCGCCGTCGAGCTCGTCGTTGCCCGCGTCGCCGTGAAGCTGGTCCGCGCCGTCGCCGCCGCTCAGGGAGTCGTCGCCGTCGCCCCCGTGCAGCTCGTCGGCACCGTCGCCGCCGAATAGCGCGTCCGCATCGCCGAAACCGCGGATGACGTCATCGCCGCCGTCGCCGCCGCTCAGCACGTTCGGGCCGTTGTTCCCCGCAATCACGTCGTCGTGGTCGCTGCCGGCCACCCGCTCCACGCGGGCCAGGGTGTCGGTCCCGTCGACGGCGAAGGCGATGCCGAGCCCCAGATTCACGGTCACCGAGCCGGGGCTGGCGCTGTAGTCGACCTGGTCCTCGCCCTCGCCCCCGTCGAGCGTGTCGGCGCCGGGGCCGCCGGCCAGGTTGCTAAGGGCGCCCGAGCCGCCGGTGTAGTCGTCGTTGCCGGAGCCGCCGAGGAAGTGCGCCGCCAAGGTGTCCATCACGCTCGCGTCGACCGCGTCGTTCTGGTCCCCCACGTCAAAGACCACGGCGCCCACGCCCGTGCAGGTGATCGTGTCGCCGGGGTCGTCGTCGCCGGAGCAGCCGGCTGCGAGGGCGGTCACCGGCGCTGCGTCGTCCTTGAGCGTGACCGTCGCGGGGAAGGAGTTGGTCTCGGACAGGACCGTGACGCGATTCGCCTCGCCGGGAGCCGCCACGAAGCTCAGCGCTCCGCCCGTGACCGATGCCGTGGCAGCGAGTGCGGGCGCGGCCGTCAGCGCCAGCGCCAGCGCCGTGAGGGCGCACAGGAGCGCGATGCGCGGACGGCGGTGCTCGTGCTTCGTCATGGTTCCCCCCACTGGCTCGAGTCGGACGGGGCGAGCCTGCGCCCCGCCGGCCCGGCGCGCTACGTAGAGGCCTCCGAAGAGTTGTCACCTGGGGTCCGAAGGTTTTTCTCGATCGCACCAGGAGGTCGAGTACGGTGGAACGGGTACATGGACTCCACCCGCCTGGGTACTGACGGCCTGCTGCTCGAGCGCGAGCTGCAGCTTGCCGCGCTCGATCGCCTGATCGGGGCGGTCGCGGGCGGACGGGGCGCCGTGGCGGTAATCGAGGGGGAGGCGGGCCTCGGGAAGTCGCGGCTGCTGCGCGAGGGCGTCCTCCGCGCGAGCGACGCCGGGCTCGACGTTCTCCGGGCGCGGGGCAGCGAGCTCGAGCGCAACTTCAGCTTCGGGGCCGCCCTCCAGCTGCTCGGGCCGCGCGTGCTCGGCACCGGCGGGCCCGAGCGGCGCGAGCTCTTCCGGGGTGCGGCGGGACACGCCGAGGCGCTTTTCCGCGACGGCCCGGCGGGGCTCGGCGACGTCTCGGCGGAGCAGACGTTCCCCCTCTACCACGGACTGCACTGGCTGATCGTGAGCCTGGCGGAGCGCTCGCCCGTCCTGCTGGCGGTGGACGACGCCCAGTGGATCGACGATCAGACGCGCGGCTTCCTCGTCTACCTCGCCCAGCGGCTGGAAGAGCTCCCGCTGGCGCTGGTCCTGACGGTCCGCACCGGTGAGCCCGCGGCTGAGGAGGAGGTGCTCGGGCTCCTGCGCGAGAGCCCCGAGACGGAGGTCCTGCGGTTGAGCCCCCTGAGCGAGACGGCGTGCGAGCAGATCGTGCTCGACGCCATCCCGCATGCGGACCCGCGCTTCGCTCGCGCGTGCTTTGCGGCAAGCGGGGGCAACCCGTTCGTGCTGCGGGAGCTCGCTG
This sequence comes from Thermoleophilaceae bacterium, assembly GCA_040901445.1. Classification (GTDB taxonomy): domain Bacteria; phylum Actinomycetota; class Thermoleophilia; order Solirubrobacterales; family Thermoleophilaceae; genus JBBDYQ01. The sequence continues at coordinate 64,576 of JBBDYQ010000012.1, forward strand.
CGTCGATCGAGTCGGAGGGCATCCCGCCCACGGCCGAGTCGGCCGAGCGGGTCTTCGCGCTGACGCCGGCCACCGTCTCGCGATCGGTGCTCGCCCGCCTCGGGCGGCTGCCCGGGCCGGCGCGCGAGCTGGCCCGCGCGGTGGCGGTGCTCGGCGAGGCATCGCTGGCCGACGCCGCGGCCGTCGCCGGGCTGGAGCGGGCGCCGGCCGCGGAGGGGGCCGCCGCGCTGCAGCGCGCTCACGTGCTCGCCCAGGTGGAGCCGCTTGCCTTCGCCCATCCCGTCCTTCGCTCGGTGGTCTACGACGACGCGCCGGTCGCATGGACGGTGCGCGCGCACGCGCGCGCCGCCGAGCTCGCCCGCGACCGCGGGGCGCCCGCCGAGGTGGTGGCGGCCCATCTGCTCCCCGCCGAGCGCGGCGCCGGCCACTGGACCGCGGACGCGCTCGACGCGGCCGCCCGAGACGCTCGGCGGCGAGGCGCTCCGGCGACGGCGGCCCGCTACCTGCGCCGCGCGCTCGAGGAGGACCCGGATCCGGCAGCCCGCGGCGAGCTGCTGCTGGCGCTCGGTCAGGCCGAGGCGGACGCGGGGGAGGAGGGCGGCCTGGGGCGCTTCGAGGCGGCGCGCGAGCTCATCGCCGATCCCGCCCTCCGGGTCGAGGCGCTGCGCGACCTCACGGGCCTGCTGATCCACCGCGGCCGCTACCCCGACGCGTCGGCGGCGGCACGCGAGGCGCTGGCGGCTCTCGGCGACGCGACGGTGGCCGGCGAGGGCGGGCTCGCCACGGATCTCGAGGCCATGTGGCTGATCGCCAACCACTGGGGCGTCGTCGTGGCCGAGCGCGCCGAGTCCTGGCAGCAGGTCGAGGCGCTCATCGCCCAGCCGCAACTCGAGGGAACCCCCGCGGGTCGCGCCCTGCTCGGTCACGCGGCGATCGGCGAGTGCTACGCGGCCAAGCGGCGGGCGCGGGCCGTCGAGCTGGCCCGCCGGGCGCTGTCCGGGGACGAGCCGAGCGAGCATCCGCTCGACAGCATGGCCTTCGCGCTCGCGGGCTTCGCGCTCGTCATCGCGGACGAGCTGGCAGCGGCGGAGCGCGCCACCACGGTGGCCATCGAGGCCGGCCGCCGGCGAGGCTCGATCCTGGAGATGGGTCCGTCGCCCCACGTCCGCTCGATCGCCCGTTACCACCTCGGGCGGCTCGCCGAGGCGGCCAGCGACGCCGAGGACGCGGTGGAGGCCGGCCGGCACGGCTGGGGCGCGACGCTGCCCATGGCCCACGCCTACCTGGCCATGATCCGGCTGGAGATGGGGGAGGCCCAAGCCGCCGAACGGGCCCTCGAGCTGCCGGGCGGCGAGGCGCGCTGGCGGTTCAACCCCTCATGGGGCTTCTACCTCGTCGTCCGGGCTCGCATCCGGCTGGGCCGCGGCGAGCTGGAGGAGGCGGGGGCCGACCTCGCGCAGGCCGCCGCCCTGGGGGAGGCGGTGGGGGCGCCCAACCCGGCGATCCTGCCATGGCGCTCCTGGGCGGGGGTCTGCGCGCAACGGCTGGGCGACGAAGCCGAGGCGCGGCGGCTCGCCGCCGAGGACCTGAAGCTGGCGCGCGACTTCGGCGCCCCGCGCGAGATGGCGCGAGCCCTGCGCGCCGAGGCCGTGGTGAGCGGCGACGAGCAGGGGATCGGGATGCTCGAGGAGGCGGTCGATCTGCTGGAGGACTCGCCCGCCGGGCTGGAGGGCGCGCACGCGCGCTTCGCGCTCGGCGCGGCGCTGCGCCGGACGGGCCGGCGCCAGGCCGCGCGCGAGCGGCTGGCGGAGGCGCTCGACATGGCTCACCGGTGCGGGGCCGGCGCGCTGATGGAGCGCGCCTTCGGCGAGCTCCACGTGGCGGGTGCGCGCCCGCGCCGCCCGGCCATGCGCGGTGTGGCCGCGCTCACTCCCAGCGAGCGCCGGGTCACCGGGCTCGCCGCGCAGGGGATGAGCAACCGGGAGATCGCCGAGAGCCTCTTCGTCACCCGCCGCACCGTCGAGATGCACCTCTCCAACGCCTACCGCAAGCTCGAGATCGGCTCGCGTGACGAGCTGGACGGCGCCCTGGGGGCAGCCGGCTAGCTGTAGGACCCAGCAACGTTGTTCGTGAGCTGCGCGAGGCGGCTCATGGGCGGCTGGTGGCTGAGGGCGGCGTGTGGTCGGTGGCGATTGTAGAAGTCGATCCAGCCGTCGAGCGCGGCGGTTCGTTGGGCGCTGGTGGCGTAAATCGCGCCGCTGTAGGCCCAGCCGGCCAGCAGGGTGCGGATGAAGCGCTCCGCCTTGCCGTTGGTGCGGGGCCGGTAGGGACGGGTGCGCAGGTGGCGGATGCCGAGCGCCCGGCAGGCGAGGGCGTGCACGGTCGAGCGGTAGGCCGATCCGTTATCGGTCATCAGCCGCTCGACGGTGATGTCGTAGCGTCGGTAGAAGGCGACGGCGCGGCGCAGGAAGCCGATCGCGGTCGTGGCCCGCTCGTCAGGGAGCACCTCGACGTAGGCCAGGCGGGTCGCGTCGTCGACGCAGACGTGCACGAACTCCCAGCCCGCGCCCGAGTGATGGCGCCCTGGGCCGCGGCCGAGCACGCGCTTGCCGGGACGCTTGATCCGACCGAGCTTCTTGACGTCGATGTGCAGCAGCTCGCCGGCGCGGCGGCGCTCGTAGCGGTTGGGCGGCTCGGGCGGCTCGAGCCGGGAGAGCTTGCCCAGCCCGATCCGCTTGAGCACCGCCGACACCGTCGAGAGCGCCATCCCGAGGCTGAGCGCGATCTCCTGGCCCGTGAAGCGCAGCCGCCGCAGGCAAGCGATCGCCTCGACGCGATCCTCCGGGGTGCGGTGCGGCACCGAGCGAGGCGTCGAGGGGCGGTCGACCAGCCCCGCCTCGCCCTCGGCGCGGTAGCGCCCCACCCACTTCGAGCAGCTGCGCTCGCTGACTCCGGCGGCCTCGGCCGCCTCCGTCAGCGACCACCCCTCATCAACGACTCGACGCACCACCGTGAGCCGTCCCTTCGGGCCGAACGGCGCGTTACGGATGAAAGTCAAGTGCCGTTGCCAGATGCGGCCTGCTTTGCAAGGGTGGGCGTTGGGTGCGGGTGACTGACGAGCTAAAGCGCAGGCGTCTGGGGCTTTGAGGTCTGCCGCGCTGCTTTGCCCTTCGAGGGCCTTTGAGATGCGCGCCCCGGTGTCGCGCCCGCACCCTTCTTCGAGGCCTGCCAGTCGCTGACGAGCCGTCGGTAGCTGCGCTCGGCTTGGCGCTGCAGCAAGCGCTCCTGGTCGGCGAATCGGCGCTGGTGGCGGGCGTCGACCAGGGTGCCCGCCGGCGCGTCGGCGAGTCGCTCGAGGCGGCGCGCTTGCCGCGGACGAGGCTGGGCCGCGCGAACGCGTAGTCCTCCTCCTTGGAGAGCATGTGCCAGGCGATCGTGGCGATCTTGCGCGCCACCGCGACGGCGGCGATCTGTTTGCCGCGTCGCGCCCGGATCCGCTCGCCGAACGCGCGCAGCGGCCCGGGGCTGCGGGTCGCCGTCCAGGCCGCCTCGACGAGCACGTGGCGGGCGCGCGCGTCGCCGCGCTTGGAGATCTTGCCGTGGCGGGCCGGCTCTGAGCCGGACTGGCGGACCTTCGGGTCCAGTCCGAGGTAGGCGACCAGCTGGCGCGGGGACGCAAAGCGCGCGATGTCGCCGATCGCCGCGACAAGCGCAGCGGCGGTCACCACATCGATGCCGGGGACCGTCATCAGCCGACGCGCATCGGGCGAGCCGAGCACGAACTGCGCCACCTTGCGGTCGATCAGCGCGATCTCGGTGTCGAGGAAGTCGATCTGGCGCAGACACCCTTCGACGGTCTCTTGCTCTTCCTCGACGAGATCGTGGCCTGCCAGCCAGCGCCGGCCCGCCTTGCCGAACAGATCACTGACCGGCGGTCGGCCAAGCAGGCAGCGCGAGAGCACTGCGTGCACCTCATTCTTGGCCCGCGTGCGCTGGCGAACCAGCGCCCCGCGACGGGCCAGGCGCCGGCGCAGAGCGCCGATGCGCTCGTCGCAGACCCACACCTCCGCCAGCAGATCGGCCGACAGCAACCGCGCGAGCGTCGCCGCATCGAAGCGGTCGGACTTCACCCGGGCGTGGCTGATCGCTCGCACCTCCTGCGCGTTTGCGACAACAACCCGAGCGACGTGCGACCGCAGGATCCGCGCGATCGCGAACGCCGGACCGGTCGCCTCCAACACCACCTGATCGTCCGGCGCCAAGCTGCCAGCGAACAGCTCAAGCGACGCCGTCGACGTCTCGATCCGCCCGCGGTGGCTGACCTGCCCGCGCTCGGCGACGGCCACCTCGCAGAAGTCGCGGTGCACGTCCAACCCGATGCAGCGCATCCCACTCTCCTCTCGTTGCACTTGATCGAGAGGCAGGCGGGCGACACGACAACTACGGATTCGCGCTCGCAGCGCAACCGGGCAAGTCGCAGGGGCGGCCAGTTAGCGATTAACGAGCTCGCAGCTCAGAACGCAACGCCGGCCTGCCCTGCCTGCATCTCCCAACAGCCCCAATCCCGGTCCGCCGACGCTACGACCGGCCCCGGACAGGAGCACCGCCCAGTTTCATGCCGGTAGCGTGGAGCTTCATCCGGTGTCCTCCTTGGACTGAGTGGCTTCGACACCTCTCAGCCTCCAAGGAGGCCCGGATGAACAACGTGGTCAGGAACTACAGCTAGCCCGGAGGGCCGGTGGGCACCGTCTGCGTGCCCTCGTTGCCGAGCGGCGGCGGGACGACCGGGGCCTCTCCCTGCTCGATCGTGGTGAACGTGTTGTTGTCCCACAGCGACGGCGGCTCGACCAGGCACGGGGGTGAGCCATCCGACGGGTTGGGCTGCTCGCCGCCGATGTGGGAGCAGTCGAAGCTCTCGAGGATGCCCGCCTCGCGGCGGCGGTTCTGCGCGTTGGGGGCGAGGTAGGCGTTGGCGCGCTCGCCGGCCGGGCGGGTGGCGTTCATCCCGCTCAGCGACGTCTGGTTGATCAGGCCCACCTGACGGAGCACGTGGCGCGGGTGGCCCTCGTCGCCGCCGCGGTTGAGCGTGTTCGCCAGGGCCGCCCCGCCTACGGTGATGAAGTCGGCGACCTGGGGCGCCTGGAAGTTGAGGTAGGACAGGATCGGGTTGAGCTCGAACAGGAACGGGTTGAGCGCCTCCAGCACGGGCTCGGCCCCGCTCAGGAAGCGGCGGGCGTCCGGGAAGGTGTCCGGCGCCACCTCGTTGAGGGCGTCCACGTCGCGGAAGAGGTCTTCGAGGTCGGGCGAGAGGTCGGCCACGCTGGCAAGCGTGGGGGTGAGCTCACGCGTGACGGGCTGCAGGTCCTCCACGAGCGGCTGCGTGTCGCGCGCGAAGGTCTCGAGCCGGGCGAGCGTGGTTCGCGACTCGTCCAGGAACGTGGGGAAGACCGAGATCGTCTCCGCGAGCGCGTCGTCGCGCGCTGCGGTGGTCTCGAACAGGCGGTTGGAGTTCACGATCAGCTCGGCGATCAGGTCACGCTCGCTCAGCGCCTCGAAGACCACGCCCGTGTTGCGCACGAACCGCCCGAGCGCCTGCTCGCGCCGGTCCAGGATCTCGAGCACGTCGGCGCCCGCCTCGGCGAACCCGGGCAGGTTCGCGAGCGACTCGTTGAGGTCGCGCCCACCGCCGCCGTCCACGGACTTCGCGAGCTCCTCCTGCCAGCGCTCGAAGGCCTCGCGCGTCTCCGGGTCGAATGCGCTGAACAGCTCGTCGAACTCCACCGTGGGCCGCACGTTCGCCTCCGGCAGGTTGCCGCCGTCGTCGATGGCCTCCCCTTCGTCCGTGCTGGGGGTCAGCTCCACATAGGTCTCCCCGAGGATGGTCTTCTGGCGCAGGATCGCGCGTGTGCCCGCGGGCAGCGGCGCGTAGCGCGACTCGATCTCGAGCGTGGCGAGGGTGCGCGGCGGCCGCTTCTGCAGCTCCGTGGCCTTGACCTTGCCGACGTTTATGCCGGAGACGCGCACGTCGGCCTCCTCCACCAGAACGGCCGCCTCCGGCAGCGGCACGGTGACGCGGTAGCCCTCCGGCCGCAGCGGGATCGAGCCGCCGAAGGAGATCCAGAGGAACAGCAGCAGCCCGAACACCGACAGCGTGAACCCCACCATCGCCGCGATTCCGGAGAGTCCAGGCGTCTGCTTCTGCATCAGGGCGTCCCCCCGCTCGGGCACAGGCCGAGGCTGCCGAGGACGTTCGTCAGGCCGAATGCCTCGGCCAGAAGGGGCTCGATCACGAGCAGCTCACGGAGCGAGTTGCAGTCGAGCGCGAAGGCGGTGCGGCGGAACGGCCCGGACGCGTCGGAGGCGGAGAACAGCAGGTTGGTGTTGTGGGCGACCCAGGCGAGCCAGAAGAGGTAGCCCTCCTCGCGCACCCGGCCGCTGGTCACGGGCTCGGCGCCGCCGGGGTTGAAGGCCGCCATGTTCACGAAGCGGTTGAGCTGGCCGAAGGACTCCGACAGGTCGGGCAGCGCGCCGGCGAGGTCGCGGGCGGCCGGGCGCAGGTCGTCGAGGTAGGGCTGCGCGCGGCGCACGAACGGCCGGATGTCGTCACGGATCGTGCCTGTGGTCTCGCTCGCGAGCTCGCGCAGCGAGGCGTTGGCGTCGTCGAGCTCGCGGAACGCCGGCCGCAGCGACTCGAGCGTCGGGCCGAGCAGGTCGGCGAAGCTGTCCACCCGGACGAGCGCCGACTCCGTCTGGCGCAGCGCGCCCGGCAGCCGGCGGACAGCCTCGGAGATGTCGTCGTCCTGGGAGGCGAGCGCGTCGAACACCTCGTTGGAGGAGCGCACCAGCGAGGTGAGCTGCTGCGGCTCCTGCGCGAGCTCGCCGGTGAGCTGCCCGTAGTCGTGCACCAGGCGGCGGAGCTTGCGCCGCTGGCCGGCCACCGCGCCGTTCACGCGCTCGAGGTCGCGGTGCAGCGGCTCGAGGCGCCGGTAGAGGTCGCGCAGGTCGTCCGTGCGGTTCTCCACGCCGCCCGCGCCGCCGTTGACGAGCAGGCTGAGGTAGTCGCGCGTGCGGGTGTCGAGCTGGTTGAGGATCTGGTCCGAGTCGACGTCGGGGAGCGTGTCGCCGATCCGGATGAGCGCCTCCTCCTCGATGCGCGGCGCGCGCTCGCTGCCGGGGGCGAGGTCGACGAACATGTCCTCCAGCCCGGTCCGCGGCCGCAGCAGCGCGGTGGCGTCGGCGCCGATCCGGTCCGCGTACTCCTGGTCGATGGCCATCGTGACGACGGCGCGGCCGTCCTGGAGCTCGACCCCGGAGATCTCGCCGATGCGCACCCCCGCCATCCGCACGGACTGGTTCTGGCCGGGCTTGACGCCGCCGGCTTCGCTGAACGCCGCCTTGATCTCGAACGGCGCCGCCTGGATCAGGGGAATGCGGAAGCCCTGCTGCTGGAGGATGTAGTACGCGGTGCCGAGCCCGATCGCGGCGAGCACGACGATCGCGATCATGTCTGAGAGGTGCTTGCGGATGGCGACCTTCACCGCTGCTCCTCCTCGCGCGCGCCCCGGTAGTCCAGCGGGCTGCGCTCGCGCTCGCCCGCGATGAACTCCTGCAGCTGGCGCAGCTCGGTGCGCACCTCGGTGACCGCCGCCGTGGGCTCGGCGCCGGCGCTCATCGTCGTGGTGGTGCCGGCGCTGCCGCTCTGGCCCTCGAGGTTGGGCGGCTCCTGGGTCTCGCACGGCACGTCCGGGCGGAACTGCGGGCGCTCCGCCGGGCGCACCGGGCGGACCCCGAGCGGCTGGAAGAGCGGGGAGGCGAACAGCGTGTCGGTGAGGGGGCCGTCGAGCTGCAGCAGGTTGGTGCCGGAGCTGGACGCGTTCACGCGGAACCACTGGCCGTTGGCGTCGCCCGTGCGGCTCTCGCCGGCGAGGCCCACGAAGGCGCGACCCGACTCCTTGAAGAACGGCTGGTTCGACGCCTCCGGGAAGTCCGGGTCGGGGATGGGGGTCTCGGCGAAGGGCACCAGCACGTCGGCCGTACAGGACGCGAGCGCGCGGTTCTCGCCGAGGAAGCGGATGTTGGCCTCGCTGAGCTCCGCCAGCGGCGGGATCGCGCGCCGCAGCTCGCGGGCCACGCCCTGCAGCTCGTCCTCGCCCACGAGGCGGCTGAGCTGCTCCACGAACGGCTGCGCGACCTCGAGCGTGGGGTCGGCGCTGCGAACGCCCGGGAGGGCGTCGCGTGCGAACGCACGCAGCGACGGCAGCGCGCCGTTGACCGAGTCGAGCGCCGGCATCCCCACGCGCAGCACATCGCGCAGCTCGGGGATCGAGGCGCGGAGCGCGTCGTCCTCGCGGGCGAACGCGGCGGTGGTGAGGTTGAGGTTCGTGACCAGGCCGCGCAGGGCATCGCGATCCTCCGCGAGCGCGGCGAAGGTGCGCTGCTGGCCGCGCAGCACGCGCGCGAGGTCACCCTCCTCCTGGCCCAGCAGCGCGTCCGTGGCGAGCGCCGTCGTGCGGTAGGCCTCGCGCCAGAACGGGATCGAGTCGCGGAACGCCTCGGCCCCGCCCTCGTCGAACGCGGTGGAGTAGTCGTCGAGCAGCGTCTGCAGCGACTGGCGCGTGTCCTTGTCGAGCACGGCCGCGATCTGGTCGAAGCTCACGGAGTTCGCGGTCCGGTCCAGCGAGATCGTGGCGCCGCTGTCCACCTCGGGCGCGGACGGCGAGCCCGGCTTGAGCTCGATCGTGAAGTTGCCCTCGAGGAAGAGGCGCGGGATCACCTGCAGCTCGGCGTCCTCGTGGATCGGCAGCCCCGCGTCGTCGATCTCCATGAAGACCTCCGCCGCGCCCGAGCCGTCGTCCACGGCCTCGACCTTGGAGACCGTCCCGACGTCCACGCCCGCCGTGCGGACCGGCGAGCCGGGCTTGAGGTTCTGCGCGTCGCGGAAGAGGGCCGACAGCTCGTACGGGTCGGCGAACGGGTTGGCCTTCGAGAAGGCGAAGAACACCCCCACGGCCACCAGCACGACGGCCACGAGGCCCGCGGCGAAGTCGGTCAGGCGGGTGCGGCGCATGCCCCTCACGGCACGTCCTCCAGCCCGTCGATGTCCAGCGCGCGCGACCTGTAGGTGCCGCCGGCCTCGCCGGGCGAGTCGGGGTCCAGCACCACGTGAGCGCCGCCCGGCTCGGTGGGCGGGTAGCGGCCCGTGGTGTTGAGCGGGCCGTCCGGGTAGCCCGTCTGGCCCGCCTGGCAGTCAGCGCGTCCCTCGGGCGTGACCGCGGGCCCGTAGAACTGGGTGGCCAGGCGCGTGATGGGCCCGAATGCGTCCGCCGCCTCCTGCGGATCCTCTCCCGCCGGGACGTCGGCCGGGCGGTCCGCGTCCGAGTGTGCGATGCCGTCGTCCTGCTCCAGGTTGCCGATGACCACCTGGGCGCGCTGGAGCGTGCCGCCCTGGATCTCCTCGGAGAGGTGCTCGGACAGCGGCGTGAAGAAGTAGTTGAAGTAGTTGCAGACGGTCTGGTAGGGCGCCACGAAGCCGACGAACGGCGCGGCGACGTCGACCGTGCGGTGCAGGTTGCCGAGAGCCATGAGCGTGGCGGGGTTCTCCGCGAGCTCGTCGAGCTGCCGCAGCACGCCCTCGGCCAGCTCGTTGGTGGGCGGGGTCTCGCGCAGCACGGGCGTGCCCACGGCAAGGGCGGAGTTGAACGGCGGCAGCGAGCGCTCGAGTGCGGCGGAGGCCGGCTGGAGGTCACGCGACAGCTCCGCGAACTCCGTGAGGAAGGGCTGCTGCACGCGGAAGCTGGAGATGGCCGCGTCGAGCGTCTCGGGCGAGCGGTCGATGGTCTCGGCCAGCGCAGACTCGTCCCGCGCGAGCGCCTCGAAGGTCGTGGCCGCGTTGGCGAACAGGGCCGCCTGCACCTGCGCCACCGGGGCGGCCTGGCCCGCGGCGTCGCCGAGCGCGCGGAACAGCGCGTCGAGCTGGGTGTCGGGATCGGACAGCGTCTCCATGACGGGCTGCAGGTGGGTGAGGAACGGGCGCAGCTCGCGCAGGGTGACGTTGAGCGCCGGGCCGCGGCCGGCGAACGCGTTCCCGTAGCCCTCCAGCGCGGCGCGTGCGGCGACGCGCGTCTCGGCGTCGAACGTGGACAGCACGTCCTCGAGGTCCACCGGCGCGGTGGCGTTGGCCAGGCTGAGCGTGGCGCCCGGCTGCAGGGTCTGCTCGGACTCGCCCGGCGTCAGCTCGACGTACTTCAGGCCGAGCAGCGACTGCGGCCGCACGATGACCTGCGTGTCCGCGGCCAGCGGCTGCACCCGTTTGTCCAGCTCCATCTCGATGACGGCGATCGACACCGGCTCGCCGTCCTGCTCGACTGTCTCGGTCTCGATCTCGGTGATCTGGCCCACGCGGTCGCCGCCGATCCGCACGGCGTTGCCGGCGATGAGCTTGGCGCCGCTGGGCAGCTGCGCCCTGACGTCGTAGGTGGGCACGAACGGCAGGCCGGCGTTGGCGTTGTAGGCGAGGAAGACCGCCACGATCGTGATGAGCACGGTGACCGCCCCCACGAGCACGGGGCTGGCGACGATGGATGCGCGGGCCTGGCGGGTCATGGGCCGAGGAGGAAGTCGAGGAGGCTGGTGTTGGGCGCCTGCTGCGGGCGCGGAGCGGACTCGGCGCCACCGCCGCCGCTGCTGCCGCCGCCGCCGACGAGGCCGCCGAGGCGGTCCACGAGGTCCTGCACGCCATCGGGGAGCACCGTCTGCGGACGCGAGCGGTCGACCGGCTCGGGCTCGCCGTCGCCGCCGACAGGGCCGCCGTCGGCCGGGGCGCCGGCGGAGCGCTCGTCCTCGCCGCGCTCGGCCCGCGCCTCGGTGGGTGACGGTGTGGGCTCGTCGAAGCCCTCGGTGGGATCCGGCGTGGTGACGCCCGGCTGGTGCGGGCCCAGCCACGACACGCAGTGCGCGCGGCCCTCCTCGATCGGGTTGACCGAGTAGGGCGAGCACTCGTCGATGTTCAGGCTCGCCCGGAGGATGTGGCTGACCTCGTCGAACATGTTGATCGCGAGGGTCTGCCAGTAGAAGTAGTTGAGCAGCGACTCGAAGCCCGTGAAGCCCTTGCCCTGCGCATCCGCGTTCTTGTCGGGCGCCGGCGGCGCGCTCTCCGCCGCGCGGACGTCGGGCTCGATGGAGCGGTCGCGATCGTCCAGGGCCTGGAGCAGCTTGCGCAGCGGCTCGGCCAGGTCGGGCGCCTGCTCGGCGAGCTGGCGCAGCTCGTCGACCTCGTCCTGGCTCTCCTCGATCGCCTCCTGGCCGGTGCTCGACAGCTCGCCCAGGCTCGTGAGCGCGGGCTGTGCCGACTCCGCGAACGGCTGGAGCCGCTGGAAGGTGCGGTTGAGGTCCGGGGCGGCCGAGCGCAGGTTGCGCAGCACCGGGACCTGCTCGTCGGCCACCTCCTCGAGGCGCGCCATGGTGGGCTCGAGCTCCTCGAGAAAGGTGGGAAGGCGGTCGAAGGTGCGCGCCAGCTCCTCGCGCCGGGTGGCCGTGACGCGGGCGGCGTTCTCGGATTCGTCCACGAAGCGGACGACGTCGTCCTTGCGCTCCTCGAGCTCATGGATGACCGTGTCCGCGTCGGCGATGAAGCGTGCGATCACGTCGTCCTGGCGGGCGAGGATGCGCAGCGTCTGGTTGGTCTCGCGCAGGCCGGGGTGGGCGCGCTTCAGCACCTCCTGCACGTCGGCCGGGCGGCCGGCGAGGCCGGCGCCCAGCGCGTTGAGGATGAGCGGCAGGCGCTCGCGCTGCGGCTCGCGGAGCACGTTGTTCACGAGGTCGAGCGTGATCGTGTTGAAGGTCTGGGCCACGGGCACGGTGTCGTCGGGCAGCGGCCGCTCGGACTGCCCCGGCAGGCAGTCCACGAAGTACTCGCCGATGAGCGACTGCGGCTTGACCTCGCAGCGCGCGTCGGCTCGCAGCGCCCGCAGGCCCTCCTGCTCCACCACGACGTCGATGACCGCGCGCGGCGGGTAGCCCTCCGAGAGGTCGAAGCTCTCGACCTGGCCCGCGCGGACGCCGGCCACCTTGAAGTCGGCTCCCTCGACTATGCCGAAGGCGCTGTCGAAGACGAGGCGGTAGCGCTGTCCCTCCTGGTCCCCGGCCGCGCCGGTGAGCACGGCTCCGGCGGCGATGGCGGCGAGCACGCCCCCGATGGCGAGGGTGCGCCTCATGGCCCCGCCGCCCGGTGGTCGGGGTTGCACTCGAAGCGCTCGATCTCGTCCTGCGTGTAGACGTTCGAGCCGTCGGGCGCGGCCACGTCGGCGTGGCCGGGGCAGCGCCGGAACTGCTTCGTGCGGCCCGTGCCGAGGAACTGCGCTATCCGCTCCTGCGGGTCGAGCAGCTCGGGCAGGCCGAGCGGCGGGACGTTGGCGCTGAAGAGGTTGAAGTAGATCTGCGAGCGCGAGAAGCCGCCGATGGCGTCGTAGGAGCCCGAATGGGAGAAGTCGTCGAACCAGCCGAGGAGGTCCGGCGTGTAGGGGCGGCCGAAGCCGATGACCGGGGTGGCCTCGCTCAGCGCCTCGACGGTCTGCGGGAACGACCCCGGGCGCTCCTCGCCGTTGCGCTCTGCGGAGTCCAGGGCGATGTCGGCGAGCGGCGGGAAGGTGCGCAGCACGTCGATGAGGTCGTCGTTCTCACCCCGGTCGCGGATGGTGCGCGAGAGGTCGCGAACCGTGGGCTCGCCGTCCTCGGCGAGGGTGCGCAGGGCGGGCAGGAACTCGCGCAGCTCGGCCGTGGCCGGCTCGGCGGCGTCCACCAGCGGGTCGACGTCGTCGAGGGCCGCGCGCAGGTTCACGAACGTGGTGTTGGCGCGGCGCATGAAGTCCGGGAAGCGGTCGAGCGTCTCCGACAGCGCCTGGGTGTCGGCCCCGGCGGCGGCCGTGGTGGCGTTGAGGTTGCCCACGAGGCCGGCGAGGTCGGCGCGGCGGTCCGCGACCGTGGTGACGAGGTTCGCGCTGTCCACCACGAAGCGCTCGAGCAGCGCGGTGTCGGCCGCCAGCTCGCCGAACAGGCGCCGCGAGGACGCCAGCGCCGGGCTCAGGTAGCGGAAGCCCTCGCGGGCCTCGTCCCCGCGGCCCTCGAGCGCGTCCGCCGAGCCCTGGACGAAGGTCTGGAGCGCCTCGCGCGTCTCGGGCGTGAAGGTGTTGAGCACGCTGTCGATCTCGACCGCCGCCCTGGCGTTCTCCGCGGGGATCTCGCCGCCGTCGTCGATCTCGTCGCCGCTGGCGCCGTTGGGCATCTGGAGGTCCACGAAGCGGTTCGCGATGCCCGACAGCGAGGTCTGGCGCACCACGGCCTGCGTGCCGCGGTCGAGCGGCGCGGAGTCGTCTTCGATCTCCATCGTGATGCGCGCCATCCCGTCGTCGGCGAGCTCGAGCTGGGTGACCGATCCGACCGTGGCGCCGCCGATGCGGACCTCGTTGCCCTCGACGAGCTGGGACGCGTTGAAGAACGTGGCGGTGACGGTGTAGCCGGAGCTCTGCGAGAACAGGATCCAGCCCACGAGCAGGATCGCCGCGAGCACGCCCGCGACCACGGCGACGCGTGCGCCCGTACTGCGTTCCTCCTCGCTCTCGAGCGCCCGGTCCCTGGCCACTCCGGGGTGTTTACCAGGAACTCCGCGCGGGCAATCCCCGTATCCGTTAGCGCGCGGTTAAGCCGCGACTGATGTTTGGGCCGTGTCCGCGACCGCCGCCTGGATCGAGTCGGCGGTGATCTGCACCAGACGGGTGAGGTCGTGGTGCGAGATGGCGAGCGGCGGCATGAGCACGACGACGTCGCCGAGTGGGCGCACGATTGCGCCCCGGCGGCGCGCCTCGAGCGTGACGCGGTGGCCCATGCGCGCCTTCAGCTCATGCTCGCCCAGGTCGATGCCCACCATGAGGCCGCGGCGGCGGACCTCCGCCACGCAGTCCAGGGCAGCCACCGGCTCGAGCAGCTCTCCCAGCAGCTCGAGGGTGGGGCCCAGGCGCTCGAGCGTGCGCTCCTCCTCGAACACGTCCAGCGTGGCGAGGGCGGCCGCACAGGCCAGCGGATTGCCCGTGTAGGTGTGGCCGTGGAAGAAGGTGCGGAACTCCTCGAAGCGGCCGAGGAAGCCCTCGTAGATCCGCTCCGTGGCCAGCGTGGCCGCGAGCGGCAGGTAGCCGCCGGTGATGCCCTTGGCCAGGCAGAGGAGGTCCGGGCTGACGCCCTCGTGCTCGCAGGCGAACATGCGGCCGGTGCGGCCGAAGCCGGTGGCCACCTCGTCGCAGATGAGCAGCACGCCGTGGCGGTCGCAGAGCTCGCGGACCGCGCGCAGGTAGCCCTCGGGCTGGACCAGGATGCCCGCCGCGCCCTGTACGAGCGGCTCCACGATGACCGCGGCCACGTCGGGGCCGAGCGCGCGCTCCATGGCTCCGACATCGCCCGCCGGCACGCGCGTGGCCTCGAACAGCAGCGGCCGGTAGAGCGAGTGGAAGAGGTCGATGCCGCCCACCGACACCGATCCCACCGTGTCCCCGTGGTAGGCGTTCTCCAGGCAGACGAAGCGCTCCCGGGCCTCGCCCTGCTGGCGCCAGTACTGGAACGCCATCTTCAGGGCGATCTCGCACGCCGTGGAGCCCGAGTCCGAGTAGAAGACGCGGCTGAGCCCCTCGGGCGCCAGCTCCACGAGCCGGCGCGCGAGCTCGATGCCGGGCCCGTGGGAGAGGCCGAGCATGGTGGAGTGCGCCACGCGGTCGAGCTGCTCGCGGACGGCGGCGTCGATCTTCGGGTGGCGGTGCCCGTGGACGTTGCACCAGAGCGACGAGACGCCGTCGATGTAGCGGCGGCCCTCGGCGTCGATGAGGTCCGTGCCCTCGGCGCGCTCCACAACGAGCGGCTCCTCCTCCACCCACCCCTGCTGCTGGGTGAACGGGTGCCAGAGGTGGCGATGGTCGTCGTCGCGCAGTGTCACGGGCGACTCCGGACGCTAGCTATCGTCCAGGTCGGAATGCCGCCCCTTCCGCTCCTCGTCTTCGTGGTGGGGACGGGCTCGCTCGGCGCCGAGATCGCCGCCGTGCGCCTGCTCGCTCCCTACTTCGGCGCGTCCACGATCGTCTGGGCCAACACGATCGGGATCGTGCTGGTGGCCCTGTCGGTGGGCTACTGGCTCGGCGGCCGCTGGGCGGACCGCTGGCCCGACCGCCGGCGCCTCTGCCTCGTCACGCTCGGCGCCGCGGTGCTGCTCGCCCTGGTGCCGTTCGCGGCCGACCCGCTGCTCGGAGTGGCGGTGGACGCGCTCGACTCGATCTCCGCCGGCGCCTTCCTCGGCTCGCTCATCGCGGTGCTCGTGTTGCTGGCGATCCCGGTGATGCTGCTGGGCACCGTGTCGCCGTGGGCCATCCGGCTGGCGGTGGAGCGGGTGGAGGAGGCGGGCCAGGTGGCCGGGCGCCTGTACGCGCTCTCCACCGCGGGGAGCCTGCTGGGCACGATCACCTCCGCGCTGCTGTTCATCCCGCTCGTGGGCACGCGCAGGACGTTCCTGATCTTCGCCTTCGCGATCGCGCTCGTGGCGGTGCTGGGGCTGCGTCCGGTGCGCCGCTACGCGCTCGCGCCGGCGGCCATCGTGGTGCTCGCGGCGCTGCCGGTGGGCACTCTCAAGGCGCAGACGGACCACGGCGGCGAGGTGATCCACGAGGCCGACACCGAGTACCAGTACGCCCGCGTGATCGAGCGCGACGACGGCACCCGCCTGCTCGAGCTCAACGAGGGACAGGCGCAGCACTCCGTCTACCACCCCGACACGGTGCTCACCGGCGACGTCTGGGACGGCCACCTCGTGCTGCCGTTCACCTCGCTGGACGCGCCGCCCGACCGGGTGGCGATCCTCGGCAACGCCGCCGGCACGACCGCGCGCGCGTACGAGGAGTTCTTCCCCGGCACCCGTGTGGACGGGGTGGAGATCGACCCCGAGCTGTCGGATATCGGGCGCGAGTACTTCGACATGAACAACCCGCGGCTGCACCTCTATCACGAGGACGCGCGGCCGTTCCTGCGCCGGATCGACGCGCGCTACGACGTGATCTCGGTGGACGCCTACCGCCAGCCCTACATCCCCTTCTACCTCTCCACGGAGGAGTTCTTCGAGCTCTGCCGCGACCGGCTGGCGCCCGGCGGCGTGCTGATCGTGAACGCTGGCCACCCAGAGGGCCAGGACGAGCTCGAGGAGGTGCTCACCGCGTCGATCGGCCAGGCGTTCCCCAACATCCTCCGCCACCCGATCGAGGACACGAACACGCTGATCGTGGCGAGCGAGAGCCCGATCTCCTCCGAGCGGCTGCGCGACCGGATCCCGGACCTGCCGGCCGGGCTGCAGTCCACGGCGCTGCAGGCTGCCGCCGAGATCGAGCCGCCGCTGCGGGGCGGCACGGTCTACACCGACGACAGGGCGCCCGTGGAATGGCTGATCGACAAGTCGATCGTGGACTACGCCGCCGGCGACGACTGATTGCCGGGTTACCGGCGCTTCCGGAGGGTAGGAGATGGATTCACCGCCAAGGGGTCGGTTCGGCAGCTTGGGTCCTCCGGCCCACCCCTAGGCACCTCTTCGCTGTCAGCCGCCGGTCAGCGCCTGGAAATCCGGTTCCTCGCGCAGGCCGGCGAGGGCGTCGTCGGCTCTCGCGTCCACGGCGAGGTCCGGCGCCGCCTCTATGGCCCGGCGCAGAGCCTCCAGCGCTGCGGCGGTATTGCCCGCGCGGGCTTCCACGCGCGCCACCCGGTAGTGCAGCCCCGCGCTGTCGGGATGGCGGGCGAACCCCTCGTCGAGGATCTCGCGCGCGCGCTCGGGCGACTCCGCGGCGCCGGCGCGGAAGCCCCACTCCCAGGCCGAGGGCTCGAACACCGGCGGGCCGCCGAAGGAGAGCACGGTCGTGCCCGGCTCGAGCGCCTGGGCCTGGCGGTGCACCTTCGGGTCGCGGACGAAGACGTATGTGCCCTCGGCGGCCTCGAACACGTCGCCGTCGAGCGTAAAGCGCGCTCGCCCGCGCGCCACGAAGTAGAGCTCCTCGTGCCCGGGATTCCCGTCCTCGTCGTGCGGCTCCACAACGTCCTCGCCGGCCTGTTCGGCGGTGTAGGCGTTCGTGCCGAACGCCCGGATGTCGAAGTGGGCGCGCACCGGGCGCCAGGTGAGCGTGCCCGGGCCGGGGAGAGCCTCGAGGTCGTCGAGGCGGGCCACCGCCCAGCGATCGCTCACAGCGAGCGCACAGCCTCGTCCACCGGCGTCTCGCCGGCGAGCAGCTCGAGGTCGCGGCCGATCGTGCCCGCGTGCTCGAGGCAGGCGAGCAGCACGGCGGCCACGTCGTCGCGCGGCACCTTGCCGCGGCGGCCCAGGCGCTGCGCCAGTGCCACGCGGCCGCTGCCGGCGTCGTTCGTCAGGCGCCCGGGCTTGAGGACCGTCCAGCCCAGGCCGGAGTCGCGCAGCGCGGCGTCGGCCTCGGCCTTGGCCTCGAGATAGGGCTGCATCGGGCCGCCGGCCGCGGGGTCGCTCGTGCCCATCGCGCTGACCATGAGGTAGCGGCGCACGCCGCCGGCCTTGGCGGCGTCGATCAGCTTCAGCGCGCCGCCGAGGTCCATCGTGCGCTTGCGCTCGGCCCCGCTGCCGGGACCGGCGCCCGCGGCGAACACGACGGCGTCCGCGCCCTCGACCCCCGCCGCCGTGTCGTCATCGGCCTCGAGGTCGGCCAGGATGCCCTCGGCGCCGAGCGCCTGGAGGTCGGCGATGTGCTCCGGGTTGCGTACGAGCCCGGCGGCCTCGTGGCCGCCCTCCGCCAGCATCCGCAGCAGCCGCTGGGCGATCTGGCCGTGCCCGCCTGCGACGACGACACGCATGGCTGGAGGTTACGACGAACCCGTTCAGAGCAGCCGGGCGCGCACTGCCGCGATCTCGTCGTCACCGAGCCCACCCCGGCGCAGGCGGGCCTTCACGTCGAGCGTTGCCGGCACTGTGAGGACGTCGCGGACGTTGCGGCCGCCGTCCCAGTCGAGCTGCCGATCAGGGACGATGGCCGAGCTCCTCGGGGAGCAGGTCCATCAGCAGGCCGTCCCGCGGCTCGCGGCCCTCGAGACGCTCGTAGCGGCGCATCACTCCCACCGGCTTGAAGCCGACGCGCTCGTAGCAGCGGATGGCGCGCGCGTTGCCGGCCGCCGGGTCGATCGTGATGCGCACGTGCCCGCGCGCCTCGATGAGCCAGCGGGCCATCGTGCGCACCGCGTCCGTGCCGAGGCCGCGGTTCTGGAAGTCGGGGTGCAGGGTGACGTCGATGCCTGCGTGGCGGTACTCGGGGTCGTCCTCCTCGCTGTAGCCGATCAGGCCGGCCAGGCGCCCGGATTCCTCAACCGCGAACCAGCAGCCGTCGAACAGCTCCCGCCGCACCCGCTCGAGGTCGAACGTGCCCCACCACTCGGCTACCGACGGCTCGGTGAGTATCTCCAGCAGCGCCTGGGCGTCGTCGTCGCGCAGCGGGCGCAGGCGGATGCGATCCCCCTCGATCACGTGAACGAGGATAGGTCGACAGGGCATGCGGGCGTGAGGGAGGATCGGCCGCATGAGCCAGGACTACGACGTCATCATCATCGGCGGCGGGCCATCCGGCGAGCATTGCGCCGGGGCGCTCGCCAAGGGTGGACTGCGGGTGGCCATCGTCGAGCGGGAGCTCGTCGCGGGCGAGTGCTCCTACTGGGCCTGCATTCCGTCGAAGACGCTGCTGCGGCCGGGCGAGGCGCTGCAGGCCGCCCGTGAGGCGCCGGGCGCCCGCGAGGCGGTGGACGGCGGCATCGACCCCGCGTCGGCCTTCGCCTGGCGCGACTTCATGGTGTCCGACTACAGCGATGCCGGCCAGGTGGCGTGGATGGAGGACGAGGGCATCGACCTCATCCGCGGCGCCGGCGCCCTGGCCGGTCAGGGCGCGGTGACCGTCGGCGACCGCACCTACACGGCGAAGGACGTCGTGATCTCCACCGGCTCGGATCCGGTGATCCCGCCGGTGCCCGGGCTGCGCGAGCTCGACGGCGTGTGGACCAACCGCGAGGCCACGGGGCTGCGCGAGGTGCCCCGGCGCCTGCTCGTGCTCGGCGCGGGGCCCGTGGGGGTGGAGATGGCGCAGGCCATCCGCCGCCTGGGCGCCGAGGTCGCGCTCGTGGCCAGCCGGGAGCGCGTGCTCCCCCGCGAGCCGGATGCGCTCGGCGAGGGTTTGGGCGAGGCCCTGGCCGCCGATGGCGTGGAGCTGTGCTTCGGCGAGCGCGCCGCGAGCGCGCGACGCGAGGGAGAGGACTATGTGCTCGAGCTCTCGGGCGGCGGCGAGCTGCGCGGCGACCGCCTGCTGGTGGCCACCGGGCGCCGCCCGCGGGTCGACGGGCTCGGGCTGGAGACGATTGGCATCGAGCCCGGCGAGGGCGGGGGCGTCCCCGTGGACGCGCGCATGGGCGCGGCCGAGGGCGTGTGGGCCATCGGCGACGCCACGGGCGTGTGGCCGCTCACCTACGTCGGCAAGTACCAGGGCCGGGTGGCCGCCGCCAACATCCTCGGCGAGAAGCGCGAGGCCGCCTACGACGCGGTGCCGCGCGTTGTGTTCACGGATCCGCAGGCCGCCTCGGTGGGGGAGGCCGACGGGCCGTTCACGGGCACTGTCCCGCTGTCGTCGGTGCCGCGCACGTCCACCTACACCCGTGCGTACGACTCCCGCCCCGGCTTCCTCACCCTGGTGTCCGACGGCGACCGCCTGACCGGCGCCTACGCGCTCGGCCCGGAGGCGGGCGAGTGGCTGCAGCAGGCCACGCTCGCCATCCGGGCCGCGGTGCCGCTCGCCGTGCTCAACGACACGATCCAGCCGTTCCCCACCTTCTCGGAGGCCTTCCTGTTCGCGCTGTCCGACCTCGCGGAGAAAGACCCGGCGGCGGTCTAGGCGCGCCTACGCGAGCACGTACCCTGCCGCGAATCCCAGCACCGTGGCGGACGCCACGACGCGGTTCACCTGGGTGAACGCGTGCGGGATGATCGCGATCGAGACGACGGCGAGGACCGCCCCCGCCGCGACGGCCTGCGCCGTTCCGACGATGCGCGCATCCACGTCGGCGAGCACAGTGCCGCCGAGGATCGTCGCCAGGGCCAGCGCCACGCCGATGCCGCCCAGGAGGCTGACCGCGAAGCGCTTGGTGTGACCGCCCGCGATGATCGGCTGGGCGGCCCCGTAGGCCTCCACCAGGTTGCCCACGAGGATGCCGATCAGCAGGGCCAGCCCGACCTCCCCCTCGGCGATTGTCAGCCCGAGGGCGATCGACTCGGGCACCCCGTCGACGAAGAGCCCCGCGGCGATGGACTCGCCGCGGGCGGCCTCCGCGTGGCCGGCCGGCATCCGCATCTCCTTACCCGCCGCGGCCGCGTGGCCGGAGCGCCGCATCATGGCCATGTCCTCGTCGCGGCTGAGCCATGCGTCGGCGGCCACGTAGACGGCGGTGCCGGCGAGCAGCCCGAGCGCGGTGAGCGCGGTGCCCGCCTCGGCATCGGCCTCCGGGACCAGCTCGAGGGCCACGGCCGCGAGCAGGATGCCGCCGCCGAAGGCGGTGAGCATGGCGGCCAGGCGGTCGGGCAGCCGCAGCGACGCGGCAGCCAGCGCGCCCAGCAGGAGGCTTGCCCCGATCGCCAAGCCCCAGCCGAGTGAGGGGCCGAGATTGCTCATCCGGGGGAGAGCCTCGCGGATCCATCGGCCGGTGTCACCCGCCTCGACCGCGGTGAACGTCGCGAGCCGGCCCCTATACGGGGTGGCGCGCGACGTTCGGCGCGTCTTGGGCCCGGACCGGCGTCACCCGCCTAGTCGAGCCAGTCGTGCAGCGGCAGCGCCGCCCCGGCGTCCGCCAGCCGCTCCAGCGACGTCTCCGGCAGCCCGCTGACCGCCACGCCCGCCAGCCGCTCGACCGTCGTGCGGTTGGACTCCTCGATCGGCTCGGGCTCCCGCGGCCAGGGCGTCATCACCAGCCCCGCCACGCGCAGCCCGGCCGTGCGAGCGGCCTCCACCGCGAGCAGCGAATGGCTGATGGTGCCCAGGCCGGTACGGGCGGCAACCACCACCGGCAGGCCGAGGTCCACGGCGAGGTCCCTCACGAGGTAGCCGGTCGTTAGCGGCACCATCAGTCCGCCCACGCCCTCGCACACCAGGGCGTCCGCATCCGAGGCGGCCGCGCGTGCGGCGGCAACCAGAGCGGCGGGGTCCAGCGGGTCGCCCGCGAGCTCCGCGGCCCAGTGCGGCGACACTGCCGGGCCGAATGTGCGCGGCGTCACGTCGACCGGGGCCTGCCCCGCCGACGCCGCGGCGGCCAGCAGCTCGTGGTCGGGAGGCCAGCCACCGCCGGGCGGCTCGTCCGTGCCCGTGACCACCGGCTTGAACGCGGCCACCCGCTCGCCGGCGGCCGCCAGGGCGGCGCATGCCGCTGCCGCGACGACGGACTTGCCGACGCCGGTGCCGGTCCCGGTGACGAAGATGCCGCGCAAGTGAGCGAGCGGGCGGAGGTGGCTCTACGCCGCTTCGGCGAAGCGGTCGAACTCGCCGCCGTCGTGGCGGAGCGGCGGCCGCTCCATGGACGGCTTCACCGCCTCGGCCAGCACCTTGGCCGCCAGCTTGAGCTCGGACTTCGTGTGCGAGGCCATGACAGCCAGGCGGATGCGCGAGCTGCCGGGCGGCACGGTGGGCGGCCGGATGGCCTGGGCGAACACGCCGCCCTCCAGAGCGGCCTCGGACGCCTTCACGGCGGCGTCGGCGTCGCCCACGACGAGAGGGAGGATCTGCGTCTCCGAGCCGCCGGTGTCCATGCCCTCGGCGGCCAGCGCGTCGCGCAGCACGCGGGCGTTGCGCTGGAGCTTGTCCACCCGCGCGGGCTGCTCGGTGAGCAGGTCGAGCGCAGCCATGGCGCCGGCCACGGCCGGCGGGGGCAGGGCGGTGGAGAAGATGAGCGTGCGGGCCATGTTCACGAGGTACTTGGCCATCGTGCGGTCGCAGCAGGCGTAGGCGCCGTACGAGCCGAGCGCCTTGCCGAGCGTGCCCGCCACGACGTCCACCTCGGACTCCAGCCCGGCGGCGGCGACGCTGCCGCGCCCGTCCGGCCCGAGCGCGCCCGTGGCGTGCGCCTCGTCCACCATCACACGGGCGTCGTAGCGCTTGGCCAGCTCGACTATGCCCTCGAGCGGCGCGACGTCGCCGTCCATCGAGAACACCCCGTCGGTGACGATGAGGCTGCCGCGGCCGTCCGCCTCCCGCAGGCCCCAGGCCAGGTGCTCGACGTCGCAGTGGTCATACACGAACACCTCGGCGCCGGCGAGCCGGCAGCCGTCCACGATGCTCGCGTGGTTGAGCTCGTCGGAGAAGACCACGTCGCCGCGGCGCGCCAGTGCCTGCACGATGCCCAAATTGGCGAGATAGCCCGAGCCGAACAGAACGCAGGCCGGCGTGCCCTCGAAGTCGGCGAGCTTCTCCTCCAGCCGGCGGTGGATGGTCATGTTGCCCGACACCAGGCGCGACGCCCCGGCCCCCACGCCGTAGCGCATGGCGGCATCGGCCGCGGCCTCGCGCACGCGGGGATGGTCGGCCAGGCCCAGGTAGTTGTTGGAGCACAGCAGCAGCACCGGCTTGCCGTTGAGCAGCACGCGCGGGCCCTGCGGCCCGGAGACGATGCGGAGCTTGCGGTAGAGGCCGCGGTCGCGAAGGTCCTGAAGGACGTCCTCGATCTCGGACACCGTCAGACCTCCTGCGGCTCGACCTGGACGATCTTCGGGAACGCGTTGGGCGCCCCGTCGGGACGCGGCGGCACCGACGCCTTCTTCCTGTGCCGCAACTGCGTGGCGGGATCCCAGAACGGCGCCTCGTCGCGCCGGTCCACCAGCCGGTCGATGGGGGTCTCGGGCGTGGCGCCCTCGAGCCAGCCGTCGCGGTTGTCGGGACGCGGGTTGGCCCCGTTGTCGGGATGGCGGGCGGTGTTGAGCCCGAGCTCCTCGAACATCGCGCGGTCGTCCTCGGGCTCGGAGCCGAGCGTGGTGAGGAAGTTGCCCATCATCACGCCGTTGAGGCCGGCCTTGACCGCGAGCGGCTGCAGCTCGCCGAGGTTCTCCACCCGTCCGCCGCAGAGACGGAACAGGGCGCCGGGGAGGATGAGGCGGAAGAGGGCGATCCACTTGACCGCCTCCCAGGGGTCCATGAAGTCGCGGTCGCCGAACTTCGTGCCCGGGCGCGGGTTGAGCAGGTTGATGGGGACGCTGGTGGGATCGAGCCGGGCGAGCTCGAACGCCATCTCCACCCGCTGCTCGCGCGACTCACCAAGGTTGAGGATTCCTCCGACGCAGGTCTCGAGCCCGGCCTGCTTGACCGCGTCGATGGTGCGCAGACGCCCCTCGTAGCGCACTGTGCTGGTGACCTCGCCGTAGTAGGACTCGGCGGTTTCGACGTTGTGGTGCACGCGCTGGATGCCGGCGTCGGCGAGCGCCTTCGCCCGCCCGGCCGACATGTGGCCGATGGACGCACAGCGCTTGAGGTTGGTGTGCTCGGCCACCAGCCGGGTGCCCTCCAGGATGCGCTCGAAGTCGCGCTTGGAGAGCCCCTGGCCCTGGGTGACCATGCAGAAGCGGTGCGCGCCCGCGGCCTCGGCCGCCCGCGCGTGCTCGAGGATCTGCTCCGGCTCCATCATCGCGTGCATGGGCGTGTCCGCCTCCGCGAAGCGCGACTGGGCACAGAAGCCGCAGTCCTCGGCGCAGCCGCCCGACTTGGCGTTGACGAGCGAGCACATGTCGGTGGAGTCGCCGAACTGGTCCAGCCGCGCCGCCCAGGCGCGCTCGACGAGCGCCTCGATCTCGGCGTGATCCTCGATCTCGCCGAGCTGCCGTGCCTCCTCAGGGGTGATCAGGGGGGCCAATCTGCCGCGCACCGTAGGGGAGGCCCCGGACGGCATGGGCGCGCCGGCGCCGTGTGCGACCATCCGGCGGTCCGAGGCCGATGAGCGCCACCGCCCCCGACCCCACCCGCCAGGACCAGTCGCACGGGCGGGCGTTCGGGCTGCCCCCGGCGCTGGCGGACTTCCTCAGGACCGAGTCGGGCAGCGCTGTGGTGCTGCTGGGCGCCACCCTGCTCGCCCTGACCTGGGCCAACTCGCCGCTGTCGGACTCCTACGACTCGCTCTGGTCCACGGAGCTGGCCGTCTCGCTCGGCGAGTCGGACCTCTCGCTCGACCTGCGCCACTGGGTGAACGACGGGCTGATGGTGTTCTTCTTTTTCGTCATCGGCCTCGAGGTCAGGCGTGAGCTCACCGTGGGCGAGCTCACCGAGCGCCAGCGCGTGCGCCTCGCCGTGCTCGCCGCGGCGGCGGGTCTGGCAGTGCCCGCGGTCATCTACCTCGCGATCAACGCGGGCGGCCCCGGCGCCGACGGATTCGGGATCGCGATGGCCACCGACACGGCCTTCATGCTCGGGGCGCTCGCCCTCGTGGGCCCCGGCTGCCCCACCCAGCTGAGGGTCTTCCTGCTGTCGGTCGCCGTCTTCGACGACATCGGGGCGATCGCGGTGGTGGCGATCTTCTACACGGAGTCGCTCGAGCTGCTGCCCGCGATGCTGGCGCTCGGCTTCCTCGGCGCCATCCTGGTTCTGCGCCGCCTGCAGGTGTGGCGCGCGCCGGCGTACTTCGTGGTGGGCCTCGGGCTGTGGGTGGCGACGGTGGAGTCCGGCGTCCACCCCACCATCGCGGGCATCGTGCTCGGGCTGCTCGCCCCGGCCTACCTGCCCTCGCCCGAGCGCGTGGAACGGGCGGCCTCGCTGGCGCGCGCCTTCCGCCAGTCGCCCACGCCCGGGCTGGCGCGCTCGACGAAGCTGTCGATAGAGGCCGCCGTGTCGTCGAACGAGCGGCTCCAGGAGCTGCTCCATCCATGGACCGGATACGTGGTCGTGCCGCTGTTCGCCGTCGCCAACGCGGGCATTGCCCTGGACGGGGACACGATCACGCGCGCCCTCGCCTCCTCCGTGACGCTCGGCGTGTTCGCCGGGCTCGTGGCGGGCAAGCTGATCGGCATCGGCGGGGCGTCGTGGGCGGCCATCCGGTCGGGCTGGGGGACGCTGCCGCGCGGCGTGCGCACCGGCCAGCTCGCCGGCGCCGGGGCCATCTCCGGCATCGGCTTCACGGTCTCCCTCTTCATCGTGGACCTGGCCTTCTCCGACTCCCCCGAGCTCCGGGAGGAGGCGAAGATCGGGGTGCTCGCCGCGGCCGTGGTATCCGTGGCCCTGGCCTTTGCGCTCTTCCGGCTCGCCCGGGTGATGGGCCACGGGCAGGCCGGGCTGCCGAGGGTGCTCGACCGCGCCGTCGACCCCGAGCGCGACCACATCCAGGGCCCGCCCGGCGCGCCGCTCACGCTGGTCGAGTACGGGGACTTCGAGTGCCCGTACTGCGGGCAGGCCACGGGCGTCGTGGCCGAGCTGCGCGAGCGCTTCGGCGACGAGCTGCGCTACGTCTTCCGCCACCTTCCGCTCACCGACGTCCATCCTCACGCCGAGATGGCCGCCGAGGCGGCCGAGGCGGCGGCGGCGCAGGGGCGGTTCTGGGACATGCACGACCGGCTCTTCTCCCAGGATGCGCTCGAGGCCGACGACATCGTGGGCTACGCGGCCGAGCTGGGCCTGGACCTCGACAGCTTCGCCGAGGACGTGCGCGGCGGCGTCCACCGCGAGCGCGTGCGCGAGGACGCCGCCAGCGCGGAGGCGAGCGGCGCCACGGGCACCCCGACCTTCTTCGTGGGGGACCGCCGCGTGATCGGGCCATGGGACGCCGCGACGCTGGCGGCGGCGCTCGAGCGCGGCAGGCGCTGATCTGGCGAGGCATGGACAGCCCGGGTGCCGCCGAGGTACGCGCGGCCCCGGACGCAGCCGGAACGCCGGGATGTACGCCTATGATCGGGGGGAAGGCAGCGTGCATCCCGCGATGGCTCCACAGCAACCCGGCGTCCCTTCGGGGCAGACCGTTTCCGATCGGGTGCAGCGGGCCCGCCGCCGCCGGTTTGTCGGCAGAGCCGCCGAGGTGGAGTTGTTCCGGAACGCGGTCGAGCGTGCTGAGCTGCCGTTCTCGGTCCTGTTCCTCCACGGACCGGGGGGCGTAGGCAAGACGATGCTGCTGGAGCGTTTCGCCGAGGTCGCGACCGACACCGGCGCGGAGACGGCGCGCGTGGACCTGAGCACGATCGACCCTACTTCCGCCGCCGTTCTCGCCGAGCTGGCCGCTGCGCTGGGATTGCCTGACGGGCGCCCGCCGCTCGAATCCCTGGCGGCCGGTCCCAGGCGCGTGCTGCTCCTCGATACCTACGAGTCGGCGGCACCGATCGACCCGTGGGTGCGCGAGCAGCTCCTCCCCGGCCTGGCCGATGGCACCCTCGTCGTACTCGCGGGGCGCGACGCTCCCGCCGCGGACTGGCTCGCCGACCCCGGCTGGCGCGACCTGCGCCGGGTGGTCTCGCTTCGCAACCTGCCGCCCGACGACGCCCGCGAGTACCTGGGGATAGAGGACGTCCCCGAGGCCCTCCACAGCCGCGCGCTCGAACTCACCCACGGGCATCCGCTGGCACTCTCGTTGATCTCCGAACTGCTCGCGCAGCGCGGCGCGGACGTAGAGGGGGGACGTCTTCCCGATCTGGGCGATACGCCGGACCTCGTGCGCGCGCTCCTCCAGTCCTTCCTGGAGGGCGTTCCGAGCGCGCGCCATCGCCAGGCGCTCCAGGTCTGTGCCCACACGCGCTTCACCACCGAGGGCGTGCTGCGGGGGGCGCTCGACGGCGACGACGCCTCCGAGCTCCTGCGATGGCTGCGGGGGCTCTCCTTCATCGAGGAGGCCGCGCAGGGCGTCCTCCCCCACGACCTCGCGCGCGACGTGCTCGAGGCAGATCTGCGCTGGCGCGACACCGCCACCTACGAGGCTCTACATCACCGCATCCACGCCCACGTGGTCCGCCGGGCCCGGGAGAGCGAGGGTCACGAGCGCCAGCGAGCGCTCACCGACTGGCTCTTCCTCCACCGCGGCAATCCGTTCACGGCAGGATTCATCGAGTGGAAGAGCTACGGCGAGGTCTACTCCGACGCCCTGCGACCGGAGGACCGCGAGCCGCTGCTCCGGATCGCGGCGATGCACGAGGGGCGCGCGTCGAGTGAGCTGGTCGCCCACTGGATCGACCGCCAGCCCGAATGGTTTCGGGTCTTGCGCGCGAGAGAGAGGGAACCGCTCGGCTTCGGCGCGATACTCGCGCTGCACGAGGCCAGCGAGGCCGACATCGCCGCCGATCCCGGTACGGCGGCGATGTGGGCCTACGCCCAGAGTCACGGCGCTCCAGGACCGGGTGAGCAGGTGTTCGCGTCGCGCTTCTACGTCGACCGCGAGAGCTACCAGGGGCAGCCCTCGGCCTCCTACAACGCGATCTCGGTCGCCTGGCTCGATCACGTGATCAGCCGCGCCCGCCCCGCATGGGACTTCATCGGCTTCTGGGCGGACCCCGACGGGATCGAGCCGTACATGTCCTTCATCGACTACCAGCGGGTGCCCGAGGCCGACTTCGAGGTCGACGGGCGCCGCTACGGCGTCTTCGGGCACGACTGGCGGCAGGTCGACCTCGAGGAGTGGATCGAGCTCGGCAGCCGCCGGCAGATCGCGGCCGGCTTCGACCCCACCGCGACGCCGGCGCCGGCGCCGATCGTGGCGCTCTCGGCGCCCGAGTTCGCCAAGGCCGTGCGCGACGCCCTGCGCGACCTCCACCGCCCCGATGCCCTCGCGGCCAATCCGCTGCTCGAATCGCGGCTCGTCCGCGACCGCGCCGGCGCTTCCCCCGTGGGGGCGCTCCAGGAGCTGATCGAGGAGGCCGTCACGTCGCTGCGGGGGGATCCCCGCGACGAGAAGCTCTACCGCGTGCTCGCCCGCACCTACCTCCGCCCTGCCCGCACCCAGGAGCTCGCCGCCGAGGCGCTCGACGTTCCTTTCAGCACGTACAAGCGCCACCTGAAGCATGGGGTCGAGCGGAGCAGTGGCTGGCTGTGGCAGCGCGAGCTCTACGGCGAGCGGCACCGAGCCGCCGCGGGCTGAGCCGAAACTGAGCCTGAATCGGTCTGGCGGATGAGCCATCTGGCGGGCGATGCTCGCCGCGATGGTCACCACGCAGACCCTCGCAGGCAACGGAACCAAGGCGGCCGCGCGGCCCGAGGAGCGAGTCCGGGTCGCGATCTGCGGCACCGGCTTCTCGGGGCTCGGAATGGCGATCCGCCTGCGGCGGATGGGAATCGAGGATTTCGTCGTGCTCGAGCCCGCGGACGATCTCGGGGGCACCTGGCGCGACAACTCCTACCCGGGCTGCGCGTGCGACGTCCCCTCGCACCTTTACTCGTTCTCGTTCGCCCCCAATCCCAACTGGAGCCGGACCTACTCCCGACAGCCCGAGATCTGGGACTACCTGCGCGACGTCGCCGAGCGCTTCGGCGTCACCTCCCACATCCGCTACCGCAACGGGCTGCGCGAGGCGCGCTGGCGCCCCGAGCGCAGGCTCTGGGAGATCGAGAGCGAGGATGGAAGCCGCCTCTGCGCGGAGGCCGTCGTCGATGCCACCGGCGGGCTCTCGAAGCCCCAGGTTCCGGCGATCCCCGGGCTCGAGCGGTTCGAGGGACGCTGGTTCCACTCCGCCGAGTGGGATCACGGCCACGACCTCACCGGTAGGCGGGTGGCTGTCGTCGGGACGGGCGCCTCGGCGATCCAGATCGTCCCCGCGATCCAGCCTCAGGTCGGCGCCCTGACGATCTACCAGCGCACCCCGCCGTGGGTGGTGCCGCGCACCGACCGTGACCTTACCGGGGTCGAGCGAGGGGTCTACCGTCTACTGCCCGTCGCCCAGCTCGCGCTGCGGGCGGCGATCTACTGGGGAAGGGAGAGCCTCGCGATCGGATTCCGGCGCGCCGACTCGTGGGCAGCGCGGATCCCGCAGGCGATAGCGCGCTGGCACATGCGCCGGCAGGTGGGCGATCCGGAACTGCGCACGAAGCTCACTCCCGGCTACCGGCTCGGCTGCAAGCGGCTGCTGCCCTCCAACGAGTACTACCCGGCGCTGGCCGAGCCCAACGTCGAGCTGGTCGCCGACGCCGTCACCGAGATCCGCCCGCACTCGATCGTCGCCGCCGACGGCAGCGAGCGCGAGGTCGACACGATCGTCTTCGCCACTGGCTTCGATGTCGTCGAGCCGCCGGCCGCTGACCGGATCCGCGACGCCGCCGGTCGCTCCCTCTCCGAGGTCTGGGACGGAAGCCCGCAGGCCTACCTGGGGACGACGATCGCGGGCTTCCCGAACCTGTTCCGCTTTCTCGGCCCCAACTCCGCGCTCGGGCACAACTCGGTGGTGTTCATGATCGAATCGCAGGTCAACTACGTCGCCGACACCCTGCGGGCGATGGACGAGCTCGGGCTGGCGTCGGTCGAGGTGCGAGCGGACGCCCA
Source organism: Thermoleophilaceae bacterium (assembly GCA_040901445.1). Classification (GTDB taxonomy): domain Bacteria; phylum Actinomycetota; class Thermoleophilia; order Solirubrobacterales; family Thermoleophilaceae; genus JBBDYQ01. The sequence continues at coordinate 94,108 of JBBDYQ010000012.1, forward strand.
GGCGTCCTACAACCGCTGGCTCGAGCGGCGCCTCGAGCCGAGCGTCTGGAACGCGGGCGGCTGCGCGAGCTGGTACCTCGACCGCACCGGCCGCAACCTGGCGATCTGGCCGGGCTTCACCTGGCCCTTCCGACGGCGCACGCGCCGCTTCGATCCCGGCGCTTACACGCTGACGCCGCGACGGGAGGTGACCGATCCCCTGGCGCATCTCGAGCAGGCTCGGCTGGCCGGACGACCCGAACCGCTGACTCACCACTGAGAGGAAAGGGATTCACATGCTGAACGGACTGCGGACCCACTTGACCTACGCGAACGCCACGTCCTCGCTCGCCCTGTTCCTCGTCTTGAGCAGCGCGGGCGCGTACGCGGCGACCCAGATCGGAAGCCGGGAGATCCGTGACGGGAGCGTGCGCAGCGCCGACATCCGCAACAACGAGCTGCGGGGAGCGGATGTGCGCAATCGCTCGCTCACCGGCGCCGACGTCCGAGACGGATCGCTGCGCTCGCGGGACTTCGGCGCCGGCCAGCTCCCGGGCGGACCGCAGGGTCCGGGCGGGCCAGGCGGACCGCAGGGGCCGGCCGCGCCGCGTGGCGACACCGGCCCCCGAGGGCCGGCTGGAACGGAGGGACCGCCCGGCCCGGCGGGCTCGGCCGTCGCGTTCGCCAAGGTCGATGCATTCGGCGACGTCGACGAGAGCCGCTCGAGCGGCGTGACAGACGCCAACGTCAGCAACGCGGGCCTCGGCCTCTACTGCTTCGACGACCTGGCCTTCCCCGTGAGGAACGTGGTGATCACATCCACGGACTTCACGGACATGATGGGCACGGCACGGCTTGCCAGCGACATCGACTTCGAGTGCCCGGGGACGCCGGACGCGATCGTGATCTGGAGAAGCCAATCGACGGGATCCACCGAGGACAACGGCTTCTTCGTCCTCTTCAACTGAGACCCGGGCGGAGGCCGGCTCGCCCCGCCTCCGCCCTAGCGGCCCTGCCACCGAGGGGCCCGCTTCTCCCCGAACGCCCGCACGCCCTCGCGGAAGTCGTCGGAGCGGAAGCAGGACTCGCGCAGCTCCACCAGCTCGCGTTCCACGTCCTCGGGGAGCGCGTTCACGTGGCGGCGCAGCGTGGCGATGGCGCGCTTGTTGCCGGCGAGCGAGAGCGGGGCGTTGGCGGCGATCTCGCCCGCGAGCGAGAGCGCGGCCGCGGCGAGCTCGTCCTGGTCGAGCACCTGGTTGACGAGACCCATGGCCAGCCCCCGCTCGGCGTCCACGTTGCGGCCGCTGAAGAACAGCTCGCTGGTGTTGGCGACCCCGCAGACCTCGATGAACTTGCGCAGACCGGTATGCGAGTAGATCAGGCCCAGCTTGGCGGGCGGCATGCCGAGCTTGATGCCCGCGGCGGCCAGGCGGATGTCGGCGGTCAGCGCCAGCTCCAGGCCGCCGCCGATGGCGTGCCCGTTGAGCGCCGTCACCACCGGGTACGCGTATGCCTCGAGCGCCTCAAGCGCGGCGTGGAAGGGATGGGCCACCAGGGCCTCGGCCTGCTCCTCGAAGTCGCGGCCCTCGAGGTTGCCGAGGTCGTAGCCGGCGGAGAACATCGAGCCGCTGCCGGTGAGCAGCAGGCAGCGCGCGTCGAGCCCGCGGACGGTCTCGGCGAGCGCGTCGAGCAGCTCGTGGTCGAGCGCGCCGCGCTTCTCCGGGTTGGCTATGACGAGACGAGCCAGCCCTTCGGCCGGCTCGTCGAGCACCAGCTTGCCGGAGGCGAGCTCCGTCACTCGAGCACGACCAGCGTGTCGCCCTCGGACACCGACTGGCCCTCCTCGCACTTGATCTCGGAGACCTTGCCGTCGTCCTCGGCCTCGACCGGCATCTCCATCTTCATCGACTCGAGGATGACGAGCGTGTCGCCCTCCTCGACCTCCTGGCCGACCTGGCACTCGATCTTCCACACGGTGCCGGTGATGTGCGCGTCGACGTCGGGCAAGGCGGGTCCTCCTGTGCGCTGGACAACGATGCGGCACGATACCCGCCCGTGCCATCGGATCCGGCCATCGCGGTGATCGTGACCGCGTACAACGAGGGGGACCGCCTGCCCGCCACGCTGGCCGCGCTGGCCGGCGCCTTCCCGGGCGCGCGCGTGATCGTGGCCGACGACGCCTCCGAGGACGACACGGCCGAGGCCGCTCGCGCCGGCGGGGCGGAGCACGTACGGGCGCAACGGCGGCTGGGCAAGGGGGGCGTGGCCTCGCTCGCGGCGCAGCGCCTGCACCCGGACGAGACGCTCGTGCTCTGCGACGGCGACCTCGGCGACAGCGCGGGGCAGCTCCCCGCGCTGGTCGCCGCGCTCGACGGCGAGGGCGACCTGGCCGTGGCGAGCTTCGCCACGCGCGTGGGCGGCGGCTTCGGCGTGGCGCTGGGCTTCGCCGGCTGGGCCATCCGGCGCCTCACCGGGCTCGAGCCCGCCGCGCCCATCTCCGGCCAGCGCGCGCTCAAGCCCGAGGTGGTGGCCGCTGTGGCGCCGTTCGCGCCGGGCTTCGGCATGGAGATCGGCATGACGGTGGATGCCCACCGGGCGGGCTTCCGCCTGGTTGAGGTGCGGCTCGAGCTGGCCCACCGCGCCGGCGGGCGCACGGCGGCGGGCTTCCTCCACCGCGCGCGGCAGCTGCGCGACTTCGCGCGCGTATACGTTTCGCGGCGGCGCGCATGATCCTCGCCATCGACCAGGGCACCACGGGCACCACCTGCATCGTCTTCGACGAGCAGGGGCGGCCGGCGGGGCGCGGCTACCGCGAGTTCGAGCAGCACTTCCCGCGGCCGGGCTGGGTCGAGCACGACGCGGACGAGATCTGGGAGGTCACGCGCGCCGTCGCGCGCGAGGCGCTGGACGACGCCGGCATCGACGGCCCGGGCCTGAAGGGCATCGGGATCACCAACCAGCGCGAGACCGTCGTGGCCTGGGACGGCCGCAGCGGCAAGCCGCTCCACCGTGCCCTGGTCTGGCAGGACCGGCGCACCGCGGCCCGCTGCGATGAGCTGCGCGCGGCCGGTCACGAGCCCCTCTTCCGCGACCGCACGGGGCTGGGGCTCGACCCCTACTTCTCCGGCACGAAGATCGAGTGGCTGGCCAAGCACGGAGGCGTGGGGGGCCGCGCGGTGTTCGGCACGATCGACTCGTGGCTGGCCTTCAAGCTCACCGGCCGCCACGTCACCGACTACTCCAACGCGTCGCGCACCCTGCTGTTCGACATCAAGCGGCTCGCCTGGGACGAGGAGCTGTGCGCGCTGCTGGGCGTTCAGCCGTCTTCCCTGCCCGAGCCGCTGCCCAGCGCGCACGTGTACGGCGAGACGAGCGAGTTCGGCGGCAGCGTGCCGGTGGCAGGCATCGCGGGGGACCAGCAGGCCGCGCTGTACGGCCAGGCCTGCCACGAGCCCGGGCTGGGCAAGAACACCTACGGCACCGGCAGCTTCGTGCTCCAGAACGCCGGCTCGCGCACGCCGCTGCACGAGCGCGGCCTGCTCACCACCGTGGCATGGGGCGTGGGGGGCCGGGTGGACTACGCCCTGGAGGCCAGCGTCTTCGTCACCGGTGCAGCCGTGCAATGGCTGCGCGACGGCCTGGGCATCATCCGCGAGGCGGGCGAGACCGAGGGGCTCGCCGCCTCGCTCGACTCCAACGACGGGGTGTACTTCGTGCCGGCGCTCACCGGCCTGGGCTCACCCCACTGGGACCCCTACGCACGCGGCACCATCGTCGGCCTGACCCGCGGGACGGGGCGTGCGCACCTGGCCCGCGCCGCGCTCGAGGCCATCGCCTACCAGACCTCGGATGCGGTGCGTGCGATGGAGTCTGCCTCCGGCGTGCCGCTGGAGGAGCTCAAGGCCGACGGGCAGGCCACCGTCAACCGCTGGCTCATGCAGTTCCAGGCGGATGTGCTGGGCGTGCCCGTGATCGTGCCGGAGGTCGCGGAGACCACCGCCCTCGGCGCCGCCTACCTGGCCGGCGTGGCCACGGGCCTGTGGAGTGAGGAGGACGTTCGCGGCATGTGGCGCGAAGCCGCCCGCTACGAGCCCGCGATGGCCGAGGACGAGCGCGCGTCGCTGCTGGCGCAGTGGTCCCGGGCGGTCGATCGCGCCAGGGGCTGGGATACGGGTAACGAAAGTCCGCGCAGCGGGTAGCAAGGAGTCAGGTGAAGCCGCAGGTCTACAAGGATCCCCGCCCCGCCGAGCACTTCACGCACTTCCACGATCGCGTGCGGCGAGGGGCGCCTGACTGGATGTACGAGGTCGTGCGGTTGGTGCTCACCCCGTACCTGCTGATCGTCTACCGGGCGCGCTGCATCGACTCGGACAAGGTCCCGCCGTCCGGGCAGGCGATCATCGCTCCCAACCACTTCTCCTTCCTCGACCACTTCTTCACCGCGGTCTACACGCGCCGGCGCGTGCAGTTCATGGCCAAGTCGCAGCTCTTCAAGGCGCCGCTGCAGTTCGTGTTCAACCACGGCGGCGTGTTCCCCATCCGCCGCGGCCACCGCGACGAGGAGGGCTTCATCACGGCCCGCACGGTCCTTGCCCGCGGGAACACGGTGGTCATGTACTGCGAGGGCGGGCGTTCGCGCACCGAGCAGCTGGGCGAGCCCAAGCCCGGCATCGGGAAGCTCGCGCTCGAGACCGGCGCCCCCGTGGTGCCCACCGCCATCGCCGGCACGGCCAAGGTGCGCAACTGGAGAAAGCTGCAGTTCCCGAAGGTCACCGTCCAGTACGGCGACCCGATCCGCTTCGAGCGCGTGGAGAACCCCACGAAGGAGCAGTCCCAGGCCGCCTCCGAGCTGATCTTCGAGCGCATCAAGGTCCTGTACGAGGGTCTCGCCGAGGGCGGGCGCGGACGCGCCGTGCGCGCCGCCCGGGCGGCCCGCCGCGCGGCGGGGGCCGCCGGCCGCTCGGCCGAGGCGGCCGGCCGCAGGCCACTCGCGCGCTAGTACACGCATCCGCAAGTTCCGGACACGCGTACTGGACGCGTTACGCGCTGGACACCGTCATGCGCGACCGCTGCGGCGCGGCGCCCGCCGGCCCCAGGCCCGGCGGACGCCGCGGAAAGCCCTCCCTTCCCAGGCAATCGGCGGATTGCCACGGACAGCATATGCCCGCCCGGGGGACGGGCGCAAGCCCTACGCGGTGAGGCCCGACCAGAGCTGCGCCAGCGCGGCCACGAAGCGCTCTTCGTCCACCCCGGGGAACGCCGAGCCATACAGCGCCTCGTCCACGCGCCAGTGCACGATGGCGCCGAGGAAGACAGCCGCCACGGCCTCCGCGTCGAGCTCGTCGCCCCCTTGGCGGCGGATCCATTCCGCGGTCCCGCGGAGCACGAGCGACGCGAGCCGCTCGCGGTAGGCGGCCAGCTCGGGGAAGCGGTCGCCCTCGCGGATCACGAGCCGGATCAGGTCGCGGTCGCGGTGCAGCTGCGCGAGTCCCGCGCGCACGAGAAGGAGGAACTCGGCCTCGCTGTCCTCCGCCGGCATCAGCTCGACCACCGACTCCATGCCCTCCATCCGCTGCGCGTGGCGTTCGAGGACGGCGCGCAGCACCTCTTCCTTGCTCGGGAAGTGCTTGTAGAGCGAGCCGCGCCGCGGCGCCAGGCCCGCTGCCTCCTCTATGTCCCCGACGGTGGTGGCCCGGAAGCCGCGCTCCGCGAACAGCCGCAGCGCCTGGACCAGGATGCGCTCCCGCGTGGGGTGGCGGCTCGTCATGGGGCCTACTCGTAGACGCGCTCGAGCGCCTCGAACGCCGGAAGGTCGTGCCCGGGGACGACGACCGTGTCCGGATGCTCGCGCACGTAGAGCTGCAGCTCGCGCAGCGAGCGGCGCCAGCGGTGCTCGTCCTCCATGCGCGCCGGCGGATGCGACTGCTCGAACGCCCGCAGGGTGTAGGCGGCGTCACCGCACACGAGCAGGTCGCGCTCGCGCAGCCGCAGCAGCACGGACAGGTGCCCGTGGGTGTGGCCGGGGGTGAAGAGGAGGCGGAGGGTGCCGTCGCCGAACAGGTCCACGGCGCGGCCGAAGGTGGCGTGGCCGCCGGCGTCGGCGCCCTCGAAGTCGATCGTGCGCCAGTCGAAGGCGTGGTCGAACTGGCGCTTGACGTAGCCGTGCAGCCGGCCTTGCTCGCCGGCGGCCTCCCATTCGCGGCTGCTGAGCACGAACGTGGACCCTGGGAAGTCCGACACGCCGCTCGCGTGGTCGAGGTGGAGGTGCGTCATCACGATCGTCTTCACCTCGCCGGGGTCGATCCCCAGTGCTCGCAGCTGCGCCGGGACGGCCTGCGCGGCGGTCATCTCGATGTCCCTGAACGCCAGGCTGCCGATCCGGCCGAGGCTCGAGCGCGGCGCCGCGGCCACCGAGGAGTGGAAGCCGGTGTCGATGAGCAGCGGGCCCGCCCCGGGGTGCTCGACCAGGAACGCCTGCACCGGAATCCGCAGCCACTGCTCGCGCGGCACCCTGAGCCCGAGCGCGTGCAGCTGCCCCAAGCGGCCCTCCTCGCGGTGCAGCCATGGCTCGGGGCAGGCGCTGGTGGCGGTGAGGAGCGGCGTGACCTGCACGGCGGCCCCGTCGCGGCCGCCCGGGAGGGGTAGCGCGGCAGGCTGCGGCTCTGCTGCGGTCATGCGAGCGCACGATAACCTGCCGCGCCCATGCCCTCCGAGATCTTTCGCCCAGGACTGCTCGACGGGCAGGTGATGGTGGTCTCCGGCGCGGGCGCGGGTCTGGGCCGGTCGGCCGCCGTGGAGCTCTGCGGGCTCGGCGCCACCGTCATCGGCTGCGGTCGCCGGGCAGAGCCGCTCGAGGAGACCGCCGCGCTCTGTGAAGGCGGCGCCTACGAGGCCGTGGTCTGCGACATCCGCGAGGAGGACCAGGTGGCCGCGCTCGTGGACGGCGCGCTCGAACGCCACGGCGCCATCCACACCCTTGTGAACAACGCCGGCGGGCAGTTCATGTCCCCCGCGGAGGACATCACGCCCAAGGGCTTCCGCACCGTGGTCGGGCTCAACGTGGAGGGCACGTGGCTCATGACCCACGCGGTGGCCACGAAGGCGATGATCCCGGGCGGTGGCGGCAAGATCGTGAACGTCACGCTGTCGCCCCACCACGGGCTCCCGGGCATGGCGCACTCCTCTGCGGCGCGCGCCGCGGTGGAGAACCTCACGCGCGTGCTCTCGATCGAGTGGGCGCGCTTCGACATCCGGCTCACCGCGCTTGCCATCGGCCATTTCGCCACCGACACGCTGATGACGAAGTACCCCAAGGCCGTGGTCGAGGGCGTGTCGAGGACGGTGCCGCTGCAGCGCCTGGGCCGCCCGGAGGAGGCGGCCTGGCTGATCGCCTATCTCGCCTCGCCGGCGGGCGACTACTTCTCCGGCTCGGTCCTCACCATCGACGGGGCGCGCGACAACTGGTTCGGCCCCTGGCCGCCGCTCGGGCTCACCGACGAGGGCGGCAAGCCGCTGGCGGAGGAGCGCAAGCCCCGCTAACCGGCGGCCCGCTCGGCGGGTGGCCCCGCCACCACGGCCCGGAGCGTGGTGCCGTGCCCGGGGGAGGACTCGATCTCCAGCCGCCCGCCGGCCAGCGCCAGGCGTTCGCGCATGCCCAGCAGGCCGAAGCCGCTGGTGCCGGCGACCGGGTCGAACCCGGTCCCGTCGTCGGCGATCTCGATGGCGATGGCGGCGTCGCCCTCGGTCACCAGCACACGCACGTGCGCCGCGCGCGCGTGCTTGGCCGCGTTGGTCAGGCCCTCCTGCACCACGCGGTAGATGGTGCTCTCGATCTCGGGCCTGTGGCGCCCGCTGAGCTCGACCGACGCCTCCACCGCCATTCCGGTGGCCTCGGCCACGCGCGTGGCGAGCGCCTCGATGGCCGGCCCGGTGCCCAGCTCGTCGAGCGCGGCCGGCCGGAGGTCGTTGATGATCGCCCTCAGCCCGTCGATCTCCGAGCCGAGCAGGTCGATGGCCTGGCGCGCGGCGGATTCGGCGTCGCCGGCACGGAGCGCTGTGGAGAGGAGCAGCTGGAGCGCGCCCAGCGCCTGGAGCGTCTGGTCGTGGAGCTCGCGGGCCCAGCGCCGGCGTTCGTGCTCCTGCACCTCGATCGAGTGGCGCAGCAGCTCGCGCTCCACGGACCGGGCGGTGGCGATCGCGGTGGCCGCCGCGGCGGCGAAGCCCTCGAGCAGCGCCAGGTCCTCCGTGTCGAACTCGGGGCCGCGCTTGGTGCGGTCGATCGCGCAGAGCACGCCGTACGCGTGTCCGCGGAAGGCCAGCGGCACGAGGACCGCGGAGCGCGCCGACACCTCCAGCGGCTCGAACGAGCCGCGCAGCCGCGCCGACACGTCGGCCACCCGCTCGGAGCGGCGCGAGCGCAGCACCTGACCGGGAAGCGAGTCCAGCGGCATCCGCGCGCCCTCGGCGTCGCGGTCGGCGCCGGCGACGGCCGCCACGCGCAGCTCGCCTCCGTCCTCCAGCAGCACGCCGAACGTGCGCGCCTCCACCAGCGCCCGCCCGCGCTTGGCCACGAGCTCCAGCACGCGCTCGAGCTCGATCTCCCCGGCCAGCGAGCCCGAGATGGCCGTCGTGGCCTCGAAACCGCGCACGGCACGCTCGAGCTCGGCCCGCCGTCCCTCCGCGCGCGTGTAGAGCTGCGCGTTCTCGATCGCCACCGCGGCCCACTCCGCGAGCACCACCACCGCCTGCTCGTCCGCCTCGTCGAAGGCCCCGCCACCCGCCTTCTCGGACAGGTAGAGGTTCCCGAACGCCTGGCCGCGCACGATGATCGGCACGCCGAGGAAGCCCGCCATCGGCGGGTGCCCGGGGGGGAAGCCGAACGAGCTGGGGTGGGAGCCCACGTCGTCCAGGCGCAGCGGGCGCGGGTCGCGGATGAGCACGCCGAGCACCCCTCGGCCGTGAGGAGGCTCGCCGATGCGCGCCCGCGTGCGCTCGTCCAGGCCCACGGTGTGGAAGCGCTCGAGCCCCTCGCGCTCCTCGTCGAGGATGCCGAGGGCGGCGTAGCGCGCCTTGGTGAGCTCGCGCGCGGTGTGCAGCACCCTGCGGAGGACGACCTCGATGTCGAGGTCCGACGTCAGCGCGCGGCCAACGTCGATCAGCCGCCGCAGTGTGTGCTCGTCGAGGGTCCGCACGCGCCGGCAAAGTTAGCGGCGGGAGCAGGCGGCAAATGCAAGATTGCGCCCGCTCCCGCCGCCTGTGCTCAGCTCGTCATGCCGGTGAACTGGCCACCCGTGACGTTGAGCACCTGGCCGCTCACGTAGTTCGACCACGGGGAGCAGAGGAAGAACACGCCGCCGGCGGCCTCCTCGGGAGTGGCGGGACGGCCGAGCGGGATCAGCATCGACGCCATCTGGCGCATCTGCTCGGGGATGCCGAGCTTGATCTCCTGGCCGTCCTTGTCGAACGTGCCCGCCTCCTCCTTGGCGGCGGTGAGGCGGGTCTCGACGAAGCCGAAGGCCACCGCGTTCACGTTGATCTTGAACTGGCCCCACTCCTTCGCGAGCGTCTTGGTGAGGCCCACCACGCCGGACTTGCCGGACGAGTAGTTGGCCTGCCCCGCGTTGCCCATCGTGCCGGAGATGGAGGAGATGTTCACGACCTTGCGGAACACCTCGCGGCCCTCCTCGCGCTCCTTCTTGGCGGGCTCGCGCAGGTGCGGCGCGGCCGCGCGCAGCACCCGGAAGGGCACGACGTTGTGGATGTCGATCATCGCCTGGAACTGCTCGTCCGACATCTTGTGGATCGGGCCGTCCCAGGTGTAGCCCGCGTTGTTCACCACGATGTCGATCCGGCCGAAGGCATCGACGGCCGTCTGCACGAGCTGGTCGCAGATTCCCTCCTTCGTGAGGTCGCCCGCAAACGCCGTGGTCTCGCCGGAGATCTCGCCCGACGCCTCCTCCGCGACGTCGCCGTCGAGGTCGTTGATGAGGACCTTCGCGCCCTGCTCGGCCAGCAGCTCCGCGGTGGCACGGCCGATGCCGCGGGCCGAGCCCGTGACGATCGCCGCCTTTCCATCGAGTACGCCCATGTCGCTCCTGTTCGTGAATCTGGTTCGACGGTGCGGGCGGCATTCTGACGCTCGCGTCATGTTCATGCCGCTTCCTGTGGGGGAGAAGTAGGGCAGCGCGTCGGGTCAGCGGCCCAGCGTGCGTGCGAACTCGCGCGCCCGCCCGGGCAGCCGGCCCACCAGCTCACGCACTTCCGCGAGCCCGGCTCGCAGCTCTGCGTCGCCCACCTCGACCGGCATCATCGAGTCCTGGAGCTCGGCGAGCACCCTGTCGGCCTCGCCGGCCGCCTCCATCGCCCCCTCGAGAAAGCCCTTCACCCCGGTGGAGGGCAGCCCCGCGGCCGCCGTCTCGAAGCCGCGGGTCTCGAGGCCGTGGCGCTGGGCGAACCCGGCGTGTGTGCGCTTCGCCCGGCCGTAGGCCGCCTGCGCGGGCCGGAAGAGCTGCTCCTCGAGGTTGTCGGCGCTGTGCTCGTCGAGCTGCTCGTAGGCCGCGCCGAGGGCCGCGAGCGCCAGGCCGATCCGATCGGCGGCTTCTCCGATCGTCTCGAGCAGGTCCTGTCGCGCTTCCGCGGAGACGTAGGCCATGGCCGCCAGGCTAGTCGAAGCGTGCTGGATCATGGTCGTCCCGCGACCACAGGGCAGGACACTTCAGCCAGGTCGCCGCTACAGCCCGAGCTGCTTGCCCAGGATCTCCCGCATGATCTCGTCGGTGCCGCCCCCGATCGGGCCCAGGCGCAGGTCGCGCGCGGCGCGCTCCACCTCGTACTCCTTCATGTAGCCCGCGCCCCCGAGGACCTGGATGGCCTCGTCGGCCACGTCGAAGGCGTCGCGCTGGGTCTTGAGCTTGGCGATCGTGACCTCCTTGAGCGCGTCGTGGCCCGAGTGGAAGAGGCGCAGCGCGTGGTAGGTCATCGCGCGGCCCGTCTCGAACTTGAGCGCCATCTCGGCGATCTTGTGGCGGATGACCTGGTGCTTGGAGATGGGTCGGCCGAACGCGTTGCGCTCCTTGGCGTAGGCGATCGTCTTCTCCAGGTTCACCTCCATCGACGCCACCGCGCCGAGCGCCATGAGCAGCCGCTCCCACTGGAAGTTGGCCATGATCAGGTAGAAGCCCTTGTGCTCCTCCCCGAGCAGGTTCTCCTCGGGCACGAACACGTCGGCGAAGGCCAGCTCGGCGGTGTCGGACGCGCGCCAGCCCATCTTCTCGAGCTTCTTGGAGACCGAGTAGCCCTCCATCTCCCGCTCGAGCAGGAGGAAGGACAGTCCGTGGTGGCCGCCCTCCTGCGTGGTCTTGACCGCGCACACGAGGAAGTCCGCGCGCACGCCGTTGGTGATGAAGGTCTTCGAGCCGTTCACCACCCAGCCACCGTCCACCCGCTCGGCCTTCGTGCGGATGCCCGCGACGTCGGAGCCCGCGCCGGGCTCGGTGATGCCCAGTGCCGCGATCTTCTCGCCGCGGATGGCGGGGGCGAGGAAGCGCTGCTTCTGGTCCTCGGTGCCGAACTTCCAGACCGGCGGCGTGGCGATGCCGACGTGGGCGCCGATGCCGGCGGCCAGCCCGCCCGAGCCGCAGCGCGCCAGCTCCTCGGTGAAGACGGCGTCGTGGAGGTGGTCGCCGCCCTGGCCGCCGTACGCCTCCGGGTACTTCAACCCCAGGTAGCCCACCGCCGCGAGCTTCTCGAACACCTCGTTCGGGAACCACTCGTCGTCCTCCCACTGCATGGCGTTGGGGCGCAGCTCCCTGGCCACGAAGCGGCGGATGGACTGGCGCAGGTCATCGTGCTCCTCGGTGAACGGGGGGAGCAGCTTGCGCGCGGTGGGGGCGGGGATGGCGTTCACAGCGTCGTGTGGCCCCGGCCGGCGTGGTCGAAGCCCAGCAGGTCGCCGCTGGGATTCTTCGTCGAGCCGTGGTGATAGGCGCGCACCTCGCAGATCCTGCCGTCGCGGAAGCGGAAGAACTCCGCGCCGCGGTCCAGGCGGCGCTCGCCGCTGTCGGGGTGGCGCCAGGTCATGGTCCATTCGATGCAGGCCTGCTCGCCGTCCTCGATGCCGTTCTCGAGGAACCACTGCCCCTCGATGTTCTCCACCGCCCAATGCGTGTGCTCGCCGATCGTGCGCCCGCCCTCGTGCGGCCCCAGGCGCGTGTAGTAGTGCACAGCGTCGTCGGTGAAGTGGGCGGCCACGGCATCGGCGTCGCCGGTGTTGAGCGCCTCGTAGTAGGAGCGGATGTGGTCGAGCAGGGCGCCCATCAGGCTGCGTTGGCGGCGCGCTCGAGCTGCGCCCGCACGTCCCCCGTGACGGGGTCGGCGTGGCCGGGCCAGGCGGCGGCCGGCTCCATGGCGGCCAGCTTGCGGATCGACGCGCGCGCCTCGTCGGTGTCCCGGTTGAACGCCCTGTGAGGCACGCGCGGCGGCCCGGAGGGGCTCGTGATCTTCATCGGGTCGAGCGTGTAGAAGGTGTCGGTGACCAGCGCGAGGCGGTCCGACTCGCGCCAGAGGCCGATCAGCCCGGGGGCGTGGCCCGGCAGGTGCACCACGCGGAATCCGGCCACGTCGTCCCCCTCCGCCACGGTGCCGGCCACCTCGCACGGGCCGCCGTCCCAGAGCCGGAGGAAGCGCGGGTAGAGGAAGCGCATGAGGGCGGGCTCGATCTTCGACATGTCGAAGTAGTCGGTGTGCGGGCGCAGCGGATCCTCGGCGTAGCGCCTGTCCGCCTCGTGGCAGAACACCGGTGCGCCCAGACCCGGCGCCGCGCCGCGATGGTCCTCGTGCGCGTGGCCCAGCACCACGCGCTTGATGCCGCCCATCCCCGCCGCGGCAGCCTTGATGCCGTCCACCATGTCGTGGATTCCCGCGTCGAAGACGGTGACCCCGCCGTCGTCCTCCAGCAGGTAGACGTTCATCAGCTTCTTCGGGAAGCCGCCGCGCACGACCCAGACGCCGCCGGCGACGGGTTCGACTCTGACGCCCTTGGGGCCCCGGCCGATCTGGCGCTCCATGGGCCGGCACCCTATCGGCCGGGCGGCAGCGCGTAGACTGCGCCACAGATGGGAGGAGACCATCTCGTCGAGCTCCGCCAGGTCCGCAAGAGCTTCGGGGACAACCTCGTGCTCGACGGCATCGACCTGAGGCTCGACCGCGGCGAGGCCATCGTGGTCGCCGGCCCCTCGGGCTCGGGCAAGTCCACGCTGCTGCGCTGCATCAACGGGCTCGAGACGGTCGACTCCGGCGAGATCCGCTTCGACGATCAGCCGGTCAGCCAGGCCGGCAAGGGCATCCACCGCCTGCGCGCCGAGATCGGCATGGTCTTCCAGCAGTTCAACCTCTTCCCGCACAAGACCGTGCTCGACAACATCGTGCTCGCCCCTGTCGAGGTGAGGGGGATGGAGCGCGCGGCCGCCCGCGACCTCGCCGAGCGGCTGCTCGATCGCGTCGGGATCCCGGAGAAGGCCGCTGCGTACCCCGCCGACCTCTCGGGCGGCCAGCAGCAGCGGGTGGCGATCGCCCGCGCGCTGGCAATGGAGCCCAAGCTCATGCTCTTCGACGAGCCCACCTCGGCGCTCGACCCGGAGATGATCCGGGAGGTGCTCGACGTCATGCGCGACCTCGCCCGCGACGGCATGACGATGGTCGTCGTCACGCATGAGATGGGATTCGCCAGAGAGGTCTGCGACCGCATAGTTTTCGTCGACTACGGGCAGATCGTGGAGCAGGGACCTCCGGACGAGTTCTTCGCGGCCGCGAAGAGCGATCGCGCCCGGGAGTTCGTCGACAAGATCATTCATCACTGATGGGGGAGGGCTCATGAGGCAGAGGTCGAGCTGGCGCGTCATCGCGCTTGCGGTCTTCGCGCTGCTCGTGCTGGTAGCGGCGGGCTGCGGCGACGACGACGACGACGAGGGCAACGGCGACGGTGCCCAGCAGGCGGAGGTCGAGCAGTTCCCCGCCGACACCACGATGGGCCGGATCCAGCGCGAGGGCGAGATCGTGATCGGCGTGAAGTTCGACGTGCCGCCGTTCGGCTTTCGGAACCCGCAGAGCGGCGACGTCGAGGGCTTCGACATCGACCGCGGGCGGGAGATCGCCGAGGCGCTCGGCGTGGAGCCGCGCTTCATCGAGGCGATCTCCGACAACCGCATCCCCTTCCTCCGGGACGGCACCGCGGACCTGATCCTCTCGACCATGACCATCACCGCCGAGCGCGACGAGGAGATCGACTTCTCCGAGCCGTACTACATCGCCCGCGGCCGGATCCTCGTACGGGAGGGCTCGGACATCCAGGGCGTCGACGACCTCGCGGGCAACAGCGTCTGCACGGCGCTGGGCTCGACCTACGACGAGACGCTCCAGGAGCAGGCTCCCGACGCCGACCGCCGGCTGGTGGACTCCTACTCCGAGTGCCTCGAGCTGATCCAGAACGAGGCCGTGGACGCCGTCTCCACCGACGACGTGATCCTCACGGGCATGATCGTCCAGGACGACACGCTGCAGCTCGTGGGCGACGAGCTCACCACGGAGCCCTACGGTGCCGGGCTCACGGAGGGCGACACCGCGTTCAAGGAGTTCGTGGACGGCGTCCTCGCCGAGTCCAAGCAGGACGGCCGCTGGGCCGAGTCGTATGAGGAGTGGGTCGGGCAGTACACGGGCGAGGAGCAGGAGCCGCCCACGATGTCGCTCGAGGAGGCGCTCGAGCTGACCGAGTAGATGACCGAACTCTGGGAGGTGCTCACCGAGCACCTCCCCGAGCTCAGCTCCGGGCTCTGGGTGACCATCCGGATCGTGGCGGTCGCCTTCGTGATCGCCATGGTCGTCGGAACCCTGGTGGCGGCGCTGCGGGTGGCCCCGTCGAAGTGGGTGCAGCGCGCCGGCGGCATCTACGTAGAGACGTTCCGCAACATCCCGCTGCTGGTCCTCCTGTTCATCTCGTTCGCCGGGCTGCGGCGCGCGGGGGTGCCGATCAATGCCTGGGTGGCGGGCACGGCGAGCCTCGGCCTGTACACGGCCGCCTACGTCGCCGAGGTCCTGCGCTCGGGCGTGTTCTCGGTCAGCCGCGGGCAGATCGAGGCGTCGCTGTCGCTCGGCTTCACGTACCCGCAGACGCTGCGCCGGATCGTGCTGCCGCAGGCGTTCCGCACCGTGGTCTCCCCGCTCGGGAGCCTCGTGATCGCGATGATCAAGAACTCGGCGATCATCGGCGTCTCGCTGCTCGCGCTTCCCGACCTGCTCAAGGAGGCGCGCATCGCCCAGTCACGCACGTTCCAGACCGACGAGATCTTCTTTTGGGCGGCCGTCGGCTACCTGCTGCTCACAGCGAGCGCCACGCTCGCCGTCCGCTACCTCGAGCGCCGGTTCGCGATCCGCCGATGAGCTACCTCGTCGACCCCGGCAACTGGGAGTGGCTCGTCAGCGGGAACAACCTGCGCTTCCTGCTCGAGGGCTTCGCCGTGAACCTGGAGATCGCCGCGATCGCGATCGTGTTCTCGCTCGGCTTCGGGCTGCTCCTCGCGCTGGCGCGGATCTCCCGCTTCCGGCTGCTGTCGGCCGCCGCCGGCGCGTGGGTGGACGTCTGGCGCAACCTGCCGCTGATCTTCATCATCCTCTACCTCGCGCTGGGCCTGCCCGAGCCGTGGCGAGACGCCTACGAGGACGTGGTCCCGGGCTTCCTCCCCGAGGTGCTCCAGTCGGGACGCGTGCTCGCCGCGCTGCTCGGGCTCGTGCTCTACAACTCGGCGGTGCTGGCCGAGGTCATGCGCGCGGGCATCCTCTCGCTCGACCGCGGCCAGGGGGAGGCGGCCTCGGCGCTGGGGCTCACCTACCGCCAGTCGATGCGCCACGTGATCCTGCCCCAGGGCCTGCGGCGGATGGTGCCGGCCACCGTGTCGCAGCTCATCACCCTGAACAAGGACACGACGCTGGTGAGCATCATCGCCATCCAGGAGGTCATGCGCCACGGCCGGATCGTGACCAGCGCGAACTTCTTCGGCGGAATTCAGGCGCCGGTCCTGCAGGTCTTCATCTTCATCGGGCTGCTGTTCATCGTCGTGAACCTGGCACTGTCGCGCCTGTCGCGCCGGCTCGAGGTCCGGGAGCGCCGCCGCACCGGCACGACCCTCGCGCGCGTGCGCGGGATCGAGGACCAGGTGGCGACGGAGCCTGCCTAGTGCCCAGCTCCGCACACCGAACGTCCCGCGCACCCCCCTAGGACGTGGGTGTGCGGGACGTTCACCTCGTCTAGAGGCCGTACGAGCGGCCGATGACGTCGAGCATGATCTCGTCCGTGCCGGCCCCGATGCGGTTGAGGCGCATGTCGCGCCACACGCGCTCCACGCCGTACTCCTTCATGTAGCCGGCGCCGCCGTGGATCTGGATGCACTCGTCGGCCACCTCGCAGGCGATGCGCGACGCGTACAGCTTGGCCATCGAGATCTCGCGCACGGGGTACTCGCCGTTGTTGAAGCGCCACGCGGTCATGTAGACCATCTGCCGCGCCGTCTCGATCTTCGTGGCCATCTCGGCGAACTTGTGGCGGATGACCTGGAAGTGGCCGATCTGGCGCCCGAACGCCTCGCGCTCCTGCGCGTACTGGAGCGTGCGGTCGAAGCAGCGCTGGGCGCCCGCGACGCAGCCCGCGGCGCCGATCAGGCGCTCGCCCTGGAGCTCCCACATGATGTGGTAGAAGCCCTTGCCCTCCTGGCCGAGCACGGCGTCGCCCGGCACGCGGACGTCCGAGAAGGCGAGCAGCGCGGTGTCCGACGCGTGCATGCCGAGCTTCTCGAGCTTCTTCTCGCGGATCACGCCCGGCGAGTCCATGTCCACGAGGAAGAGCGTGAAGCCGTCATAGCCGGCGTCCGGATCGGTCTTGGTGACGAGCACGATCGTGTTGGCCCGGTGCCCGTTGGTGATGTAGGTCTTCGACCCGTTGATCACCCAGTCGTCGCCGTCCCGGACCGCGCGGGTCTTGATGCCGGACACGTCCGAGCCGGCGTCGGGCTCGGTGATGCCCAGGCAGAGGATGTTCTCTCCCCGGATGGCGGGGACGAGGTAGCGCTGCTTCTGCTCCTCGCTGCCGAACAGGTGGATGGGCGGCATGGCCATGTCCGTGTGCACCGCGATGCCCATGGTGAGCCCGCCGGAGTTCGACTTCGGCATCTCCTCCGCGAGGACCAGGTTCGCGAAGTAGTCGCCGCCCTGGCCCCCGTACTCCTCGGGCATGGACAGGCCGAGGAAGCCGAGCTCGCCCATGCGCGTGAAGACCCAGTCCTCGAACGTCTCCTCCTCCCACTTCTCGGCGTGGGGGGTCAGCTCCTTCTCCACGAACCGGCCGATGGATTCCCGAAGCCGCTCGTGCTCCTCGGTGAAGATGAAGTGCTTGCGGGAGGACCCGTGGTCGGGCTTGAGGACGGCTTCGGCTGTGGTCATGGCGCGGACGCTAGCGGAGCTCGCGCCAAAAGTAAACAGTGGCACTTCCTACTTTCAGCCAAGCTCAGCGCCGGCCCAGGTGCACCACCCAGACGGTCGCGCGGCGGGAGCCGAGCCGCCCGTACTCGCGGCCCACGCCGCCCCAGGTGAAGCGCGGGTCGAGGAGCACTTTCCGGTGCGACGCAGACTCCGCCCACAGCGTCACCACGCGCTCGGCGTCGCGCCTGCTGCCGGACTCCCACGCGATGTTCTCGCCGGTCAGCCGGAAGCGGCTGCTGGCCCACACCTGGCTGTGATGATGGGCGCGGTCGACGCGCAGGATGTGCGTCGCGTAGCGCCCGGCAGAGCGCGCCAGGCTGCGCGAGCGCCGGACGGCCTCCACTCCGTTGGCGGCGCGGAGGTCGTTGATCTCGGCCAGGACGCGCCGTTCGGTCTCGGATGCCCCCGCGAAGGCGGGAGCGGCAAGCAGCAGGGCGCAGGCCATCAGCGCCGGGCGCAAACAGGAGGCCATCGGGTCTCCTTCGAGTCGGGTGCACGAATCCATCCCCCGGTCCGAGCCGGAGAGGGTAGCGGCTGTGGCGGCAGGGCTCAGCGCGCGCGAGGCGGCCCACGCCGATGGGCCGCCCGGCGCCCGGTCGCAGCGACGGCGAGCCGGCGTAATGTCACCTGTGCGACGGTACGCGGGGGCCCGGCTTGACGCTCCCCGCCGGAATCCGTCAAAGTGGGGAGTAGGACTTCCCACTTTCGGCGAGGAGGCCCGTGGCCTACGACACGATCAGCTACGACGCCGCGGACGGCGGCGTCGCCACCATCACGCTGGACCAGCCCGACACGCGCAACGCGCTCTCCAACGAGCTGCTCGACGAGCTGATCGACGCGTTCGCCACCGCCAACGCCGACGACGCCGTGCGGGCGGTCGTGCTCACCTCCTCCCACGACAAGGTGTTCTCCTCCGGCGCCAACCTCGCGGGCTTCGGCGCCGACGTCGCGCTGGTGCACAAGCACGCCGCCAGCGAGCGGCTGGTCACGATCCTCGGCTCGATCGGCGCGGGCAAGCCCACGATCTGCGCGGCCAACGGGCACGTGCTGGCGGGGGCGCTCGGCATCGCGCTGGCGTGCGACCTGATCGTGGCCAAGGACAGCGCGCAGTTCGGCACGCCCGAGATCAACGTGGGCGCCTTCCCGTACATGATCATGGCGCTGATCTACCGCAACGTTGGCCGCAAGAAGACCAACGAGCTGCTGCTGCTGGGCGAC
The DNA here is from genome assembly GCA_040901445.1 of Thermoleophilaceae bacterium. Classification (GTDB taxonomy): domain Bacteria; phylum Actinomycetota; class Thermoleophilia; order Solirubrobacterales; family Thermoleophilaceae; genus JBBDYQ01. Next base: position 112,828 of record JBBDYQ010000012.1, read on the forward strand.
CGCGTGAGCGCGACCGAGGCCGAGCGCATCGGCATCGTCAACCGCGTGCTGCCCGACGCGGAGTTCGAGGACGGCGTGCGCGAGTGGGCGGAGAAGCTGGCCTCGAAGTCGCCGCTCATCATGGGCCTGGGCAAGCAGGCGATGTTCCGCCAGCAGGACATGCCGCTGGCCGACGCCCTCGAGTTCCTCCACAGCCAGCTCACCATCACGATGTCCACGGAGGACCTGGTGGAGGGCGTCACGGCCTTCTTCGAGAAGCGCGATCCCGTGTGGAAGGGGCGCTGAGATGGGCGTCGCGCTTGCCGCTCTGCGCTGCCACGCCACGAACGCGGAGAGCCTGCGTGGCGCCGAGGCGTTCGCGCGCGCGCTCGGCGAGCGCCTGGGCACGGAGGTGCGGATGATCGGGGATCCGCCGCCGGCGATCGGCCAGCCGGAGTTCGAGGACGACGGGCTCGAGGAGCTCGTGGCCGCCGTCGCCCATCACAGCGAGGTCGTGGGCGTGGAGGCCACGGCCTTCGACGATGCCGACCCGGAGACCGTCCTTCCCGCCGTCCAAGCGCTCATCACGAGAGGTGCCCATGTCCCAGGTTGACGCCGACGCCCCGCCCACGTCCCTCCTCCGGCCGCTGGTGGAGGATCTCCACGCGCGCCGCGACCGCGCACGGCTCGGCGGCGGCGAGGAGAAGATCGCCAAGCAGCACGAGCGGGGCAAGCTCACCGCCCGCGAGCGCCTCGACCTTCTCATCGACGAGGGCACGTTCACCGAGCTGGGCATCCACGCGCGGCCGCACTTCTCGGCCCGGGCCATGGACGGCAAGGAGGCCGCCGCCGACGGCGTGGTCACCGGCTACGGCAAGGTCAACGGCCGCAACGTGGCCGTGTGCGCCTACGACTTCACGGTCATGGCCGGCTCGATGGGCATGACCGGCGAGCTCAAGGTCGGCCGCCTGCGCGAGCTCGCCCTCACCAAGCGCATCCCGTTCGTCTGGCTGCTGGACTCGGCCGGCGCCCGCATCCAGGAGGCCGTGGGCTCGCTGTTCGCCGGCTCGGGCCACCTGTTCCGCGAAGAGGTGATCATGAGCGGCGTCATCCCGCAGGTCGCCGCCCTCATGGGCCCGTGCGCCGCCGGCACCGCGTACATCCCCGGCCTGGCCGACTTCGTCGTGATGGTCAAGGGCCAGGGCTCCATGGCCCTCGCGGGCCCGCACCTCGTGCGCGCCGCCGTGGGCGAGGACGTCACGCCCGAGGAGCTGGGCGGCTCGCGCGTGCACTGCCGCACGTCGGGCGTGGGCGACATGGAGGTCTCCTCCGACGAGGACTGCATCCAGGCCATCAAGGACTACCTCTCCTACATGCCCCAGCACTGCGAGGAGCCGCCTCCGGTGGTCGCGCCGCTCGACCCCCCCGAGCGCATGGACGAGGAGCTGCTCGACGTGCTGCCGGAGTCCAACCGCAAGCCCTACGACATGTACGGCGTGATCGAGCGGATCGTCGACGACGGCGTCTTCTTCGACGTCAAGAAGCAGTTTGCCAAGACGATCATCACCGGCTTCGCGCGCATGGGCGGGCGCCCCGTGGGCATCGTGGCCAACCAGCCCAAGCAGCTGGGCGGCATCCTCGACAACGACTCCGCCGACAAGGCCGCGAAGTTCGTCAACCTCTGCAACGCCTACGGCGTCCCCCTGCTGTTCCTCATGGACGTGCCCGGCTTCATGGTGGGCACCAAGGTCGAGGCCGCGGGCATCATCCGCCACGGCGCCAAGATGCTCTACGCGGTGGCCAACGCCACGGTGCCGAAGATCACGGTGGTCGTGCGCAAGGCCTACGGCGCCGGCTACTACGTCATGTGCGGCAAGGCCTACGAGCCCGACCTGATCGTGGCCTGGCCGTCCGCCGAGATCAGCGTGATGGGCGCCGAGGGGGCGGTGGAGATCATCTTCCGCAAGCAGGTGGAGGCGGCGGATGACCCGGCGGCCAAGAAGCAGGAGCTGATCGAGGACTTCCGCAAGATCATCGACGTCTACATCGCCGCGGGCAACGACATGATCGACGACGTCATCGACCCGCGTGAGACGCGCCCCACCGTCATCCGGGCGCTCGAGATGGCGGCCGGCAAGAAGGTCGAGCGGCCGTACAAGAAGTCCGGCGTGGTGCCGGTATGAGGCGCGCGGTCCACCGCCCGCGCCGGTCGCCGACCGACGTTTGCATGAATAGTTCATACAAACGTCGGAGCGCGCGAGCGAGGCGGGGTGCATGAGGGCCGTCCAGGTCACGCAGACCACCGGCCCGGACGGCCTCGAGATCGCGGACGTGCCGGAGCCCGCGGGCGACGGCGCCGTGCTCATCGACGTTCGCGCGGCGGGCATCTCGTTCCCGGACCTGCTGCTCAGCCGCGGCCAGTACCAGCTCAAGCCAGACCCGCCGTTCACGCTCGGCACCGAGGCCGCCGGGGTGGTGCGCACGGCGCCCGAGGGATCCGGCTTCGAGCCCGGCGACCGCGTGGCCGCGTTCGTCTTCGGGGCCTTCGCGGACGTCTGCACGGGCATGCCGCAGATGACGTTCAAGCTGCCCGAGGAGCTGAGCTTCGAGCAGGGCGCCGGGCTGGTCATGAACTACCACACCGCCCACTTCGCGCTGTCGCGCCGCGCCGGCCTGCGCGAGGGCGAGACGCTGCTCGTGCACGGAGCGGCGGGCGGCGTGGGCACGGCAGCCATCCAGGTGGGCAGGGCGCTGGGCGCGCGCGTCGTGGGCGTCGTCTCCACCGAGGAGAAGGAGATGGTGGCGCGCGACGCGGGCGCGCACGAAGTCGTGCGCGCCGACGCGGAGTGGCCGGAGGCCGACGTGGTGTTCGACCCCGTGGGCGGCGAGCGCCTCGGACAGAGCCTCAAGCGGCTGAAGGCCGAGGGCCGCCTCGTGGTCATCGGCTTCACAGAGGGACAGATCCCCTCGGTCAAGGTCAACCGCCTGCTGTTTCGCAACGTCAGCCTGATCGGCGCGGCCTGGGGGCACTTCGCGCTCGAGCGGCCCGACTACGTGCAGGAGGTGGCCACAGACCTCGAGCGGATGGCCGCCGACGGCCACGTGGCGCCGGTGGTCGGCCGCACCTACGCGTTCGACCAGGTGCCCCAGGCGCTCCACGATCTCGATGAGCGGCGCGCCATAGGCAAGTTGATCCTCGAAGTCGACAAGGAGCCCAGCGCATGAGCTTGGAAGACCCCGTCGTCATCACCTGCTCGATCTCGGGCGCGATCGCCAACCGCGACCAGTGCCCGGCCATCCCCTACACGCCGGAGGAGTACGCGGCGGAGGCGCGGCGGATCGTGGACGAGGGCGGCTCGATGATCCACATCCACGCGCGCACGCCCGAGGGCACGCCGTCGTACGAGATCGAGGACTTCCGGGCGATCACCGGCGCGATCCTCGCCGAGGTCGACGACGTGATCATCAACTACTCCACCGGCGCAATCGGCATCCCGGTGGAGAAGCGCCTGGCCTACCTGCGCGAGCTCAAGCCGGATGTCGCGGCGCTGAACATGGGCTCGATGAACTACGCCAAGTACTCGCGGCGGCGCAGGGAGTTCGTGTTCAAGACGGTGTTCCAGAACCCGTTCGACGAGATCATCGAGTTCCTCGAGGCCATGAACGAGCTGGGCATCAAGCCCGAGCACGAGTGCTTCGACCTCGGCCACGTGGGCTCGCTCGCCCCGCTCGTGGACATGGGGGTGCTCGAGCCGCCGCTGCACGTGGACTTCGTGATGGGCATCGTCGGCGGCATCCCGCCCACGGCCCGCAACCTGGCCGCGATGGCCGACAACGTGCCCGAAGGCTCGCACTGGGGCGTGATCGGCATCAGCCGCGACCAGTGGATGCTCGTGGCCGCCGCGCTCACGCTGGGCGGCTCCATCCGCGTGGGCCTGGAGGACAACTTCTACCTCCCGGACGGGGAGATGGCGCGTTCCAACGGCGATCTCATCGCCAAGGCCCGCCAGATGGCCGAGGACGTCGGCCGCCGTCCGGCCACGGTCGACGAGGCACGGGAGCTGCTCGGCCTGCCGTCTAAGAGCACCCGGCGCGAGGCGCTCACTCCGTGAGTGCCCTGGAAGGCGTCCGCGTCCTGGACCTCTCCCGGCTGCTCCCGGGCGGGTACTGCTCGCTCCTGCTCGCCGACTTCGGCGCCGAGGTGCTCAAGGTCGAGGACACCGGCATGGGCGACTACGTGCGCTGGGCGCCGCCGCACCACGAGGGCGCGGCGCAGTCGGCGTCGGGCGCGCTGTTCCTCGCGCTCAACCGCAACAAGCGCTCGATCCGCCTCAACCTCAAGGAGGAGCGCGGGCGCGAGGTGCTGCTGCGCCTCGCGCGCGAGTACGACGTGGTGCTCGAGTCGTTCCGGCCGGGTGTGCTCGACCGCCTCGGCGTGGGCTACGAGCGCCTGCGCGAGGAGAACCCCGGGCTCGTGTACTGCGCGATCTCCGGCTACGGGCAGGACGGTCCCTACCGCGACCGCTCCGGCCACGACATGAACTACCTGGGGCTGGTGGGGCTGCTCGGCCTGACGGGGGAGAAGGACGGCCGGCCGGTCCAGGCGGCGGGCCAGATCGCCGATCTCGGCGGCGGAGCCCTGATGGCCGCGTTCGGCATCCTCGCGGCGCTGCGCGAGCGCGACCGCTCCGGCGAGGGCCAGTTGGTGGACGTCTCGATGGCCGACGGCGCGCTGTCCTGGCTGGCGATGGTGGCCGGCTCGTATCTTTGCGACGGCGTGGTGCCGCAGCGGGGCGGGCTCCCGCTGGCCGGCAGTCTCGTCTGCTACCTGCCCTACCCCTGCAAGGACGGCTGGGTCTCGCTGGGCGCGCTCGAGCCCAAGTTCTGGCAGGCGTGGTGTCGCGGGGTCGGGCGCGAGGACCTCGTCGAGAGGCAGTTCGAGGCCCCGGGCTCGGATACGCACGCGGCGGTGGAGCGGATCTTCATGGAGCGCAGCCGCGACGAGTGGCAGGCGTTCGCCTCCGAGCACGACTGCTGCCTCGAGCCGGTGCTCGACCTCGACGAGGCACTCGACTCCGAGCTCGTGCGCGCGCGCGAGATGGTGGTGGAGCTCGACCAGCCCGGCACGGATGGCGTCCGCCAGCTCGGCGTGCCCGTGAAGCTCTCGCGCACGCCCGGCGGTGCCCACGCCCCGGGCCCGGTGCTCGGCGAGCACACCGAGGAGGTCCTGCGCGACGCCGGCTACTCCGACGAGGAGGTGGCCGCTCTGCTCGAGCGGGGCGCCGCCGCGGGCCCGGCCACCGAGGCCAGCGGGAGCTTCATGGCGTGAGCGCCGCGGCCGACAACGGCCTGCTCAAGATGCGCGAGCTGGCGGAGGCGTCGGGCGTGAGCGCCGGCACGATCAAGCACTACCTGCGCGAGGGCCTGCTGCCGGAGCCGGTGCGCACGTCACGCAACATGGCGTACTACCCGCCGGAGTTCGTCGACCGCATCAAGCTCATCAAGCAGCTCCAGGAGGAGCGCTTCATGCCGCTGCGCGTGATCAAGACGGTGCTCGAGGACGACCCCGAGCGCGCCCGCGCGCTGGTGGAGCTCGAGGACCGCATCCTGGAACGGGCGCTGGAGGGGGAGAGCAAGCGCGTGTCGGCGGCGGAGATCGGCCGCCGCTACGAGGTGCCGCACGAGGTGCTCGACCGGCTCGAGGAGCTCGACGTCCTCTCGCCCAACTCGCGGGGTTACGGCGCGAGCGACGTGAAGATCGTCGAGGCCATCAGCCGCTTCCGCGCGGGTGGATACGACGAGGCCATCGGCTTCACGGTGTACGACACGCTGCGCTACAAGCGTGCGCTGCAGGAGCTGGTGGAGGAGGAGATCGACGTGCTGATGGAGCGCATGGCCGGTGAGATGCCGGCCGACCGGGCCGCGGACATCGTCGCCGCGGGCGCCGAGCCGCTCAACGAGCTTATCGCGGCGCTGCACGCCAAGCTGCTGGTGGCGGAGCTGGAACGGCAGCGCGCTGCCCGGCAGCGCTGAGCGCCGGAAGGCCCGTGCTTCCCGCGGGACCTCAGCCCGGCGCAGGCGCGTATTCTCGGCACTGTGAGGCCGGTGCCTCTCCCACTTGTCGCAAGCGCCCTCGCCCTGGTTGCCGCGGCATGGGGGAGGCGATTGACGAGAGGGCGGTCGGGGCGCCCGGGGCGTCCTCACATGAGGCCGTGTTCTCACAGGAGCCCTACATGGGGGTGTCCTGCCCGGCGCCGAACACGATCGCGTGCGACCGGGTGGGCCTCAGCGTATGGTTGCGCGAACCCGCTCGCCGCGTGGACGCGACGATCGCGGGACGCCCGCTGGCCCTCGACGATCCTCAATGGAGCGGGCCCCTCGAGTCGGGGGGACGGCGGATCTTCGCGGGCTTTCTCCAACCGGCCGGCCTCATCGACGGGCCCCTGCGCGTGGATCGCCCGCCGGTGATCCCGGACGTGCGGCTGCGGATCCGCCGGCACGACGGCAGCGTGGACACGATCGAGACACGCGTCGGGCTGGCTCCCGGATGGGGATGAGCACGATGGTCGGCCCCCGGCCGCCTGCGCATTGAGCCACGCGCGGCCACCGAGGACACCCCCTTCGGCAACAAGCGGGGCCGCTCGTTGCACTGGGCCCGCCGAGTCCGCGTGACCCTGTGACGAACCCTCTCACCGCAGTACAGATAGAGAGAACATCGGCGGTCGTCCTCGCCGCCGGATGGGGCTCAACGGCCCGCTACCAGCGGGCGTCGTGCTCCTCCATCACGCCGTACCCCGACGCCAGTCGCAGGCCGCCCGGCAGCTCGCCGGCGAACGTCCCGAACGGTTGGCGGTACACGTTGCGGAAGACCCCGATGTTGAGGCTGCTCTCCCGCGCGGACCATTCGCTGAACTCCAGCTCGCCGCCCTCGGCGAAGCGCACGCCGGCCAGGCCCGGGACGAACTCCACCGGGCCCAGCTCGACGGGCGCGCCGTCCACCCACACGGTGCGCTCGGATTCGCTCGGCGCGTCGTGCACGCCGGTCACGAGGTTCCACGCCACCGCGCTGCCCTCCTCGGTCGAGCCGACCCCGGCGCTCCACTTCCAGACGGTCTCGCGCGCGTGGTAGCCGGCGCTCTCGTCCACGAGGCCGGGCAGCTCCACGTCGTGGCGGCGGCCGCCCACTTCCACCATGCCGCGCGCCGTGACCGGGAGCTTCTCGGTCCAGATGTAGCTGCTCCCGCTCGGCGAGACCACCTCCATCGGCTCGCCGGCCGGCTCCAGCTCGAGAGCGATGTGAACGCCGCGCGCACGGACGTCCAGGCGCCGCCGGTCGAGCGCCACGCCGCCGGAGGCGACCACCGTCGTGCGCTCCGCCAGCGGCCTGCCGGGCTCGGCCAGCGCCCACCAGCGGATCGGCAGCGGCCCCACGCGGGCGTCGCCCGCGCAGAGCATCAGGTCCGGGCCGAACGCGCCGAGGTAGGTCCAGCGCTTGAGCGGCCGCCGGTCCCGCACGCGCGGCATCCGCGCGGGCGGCAGCGCCAGGCCGACCTCGCGCGCGCCGGGGCCGCGGCGGGGGAGTCCCTCCATGGCCGGGCAGGCTATCCGCAGGCGGCCCGCCCCAGCGGGCGGCTCAGCGCCGCCGGCTACGTGGCTTCTTGCAGCGCGTCCGGCTGCGCACGCTTTCGCGCGAGCCGTCCTCGTAGGTGACGCGCGTCGTCACCGTCCAGTAGCGGCGGCACGTGCGGGGAGTGCTGACGTATCGCCGCCGCACCAGCCGCCGGCCGCTGCGCACGCGGCGCGAGATCGTGCGGATCTTCACCGCGAAGCGCGTGAGAGTGGTGTTGAACGGCAGCGCCGGGACTTCGGTGGTCAGCTTCCGCCCGCGTAGCGTGCCGCGAAGCAGGAGGTCCTGCCCGATCTCACCCTGGCGCTTGAGATAGAAGATGATCCCGCCGCGCGTGTTGTAGGCGTAGACGCGGTTCCTGACCGTCATGCCGCCGAGGTCGCCGATTCGCACGACCGTGCTGCCCGTGCCCACGAGCGAGCGCCGGCAGACCTTGCCCTGGGTCTCGAGGATCTCGCGTGAGTCCGCGCTGCAGCGCCGTACCGCGCGCGTGTCGAAGCGGGTCCCGCGAGCGAAGTAGATGACGACCTTGCTCGCCGCCTTCGGCACGACCTCGCCCGGGTCCTCGGCCTTCAGCAGCGCACGGATGCCCGTGGCTCCGCCGGGAGTGGTCCTCGAGTACTCGATGTCCGCCGTCTGCTCGAACTCATCGCTCGCGGCGGCCGGTGCCGCGAGGGCGGCCAGGGCCAGGGTGGTGAGCGCGGCGCCTGTGAGCTTCGCCGGGGCCATGCGTGCCTCCATTCGGGAAATCCGTTTCCACATGGGGTAATGATCGGAAGCGGTAGGGGGAAGCTTGAATCGGGGCCGGGATCCCGCTGTTTGCGCCGGTACACTGCTGGATTGACTCGTCAGTCAACCCGGAGGAACTGATGCGCGCCGCTGCCGTCCAGCTCAACTCCACGGACGACAAGGAACGGAACCTCGCGACGGCCGACCGGCTGACCCGAGCCGCTGCCGCCGACGGAGCGAAGCTGGTCGTCCTCCCCGAGAAGTTCAATCTCCTCGGCGGCCGCGAGGCGATGGCCGCGGGCGCCGAGCCGCTCGACGGCCCCGCCATCTCGTGGGGGCGCGAGGTGGCGCGCGACCTGTCCATCGACCTCGTGGCGGGCTCCATCGCCGAGCGCCGCGAGGGCCGCGACAAGCTCTCGAACACCAGCTTGCACGTGGGGCCGGATGGCGAGATCAAGGCCACCTACCGCAAGGTCCACATGTTCGACGTCGTGGTGGGCGGCCAGACCTATCGCGAGTCCGACACCGAGGAGCCCGGCGAGGGCACCACGCCGCTGTCGGAGGCCGGGGCCGGCGTCCCCCTCGGCCTCACCGTCTGCTACGACCTCCGCTTCCCCGAGCTCTTCCGGATCCTCGCGGTGCAGGGCGCCCGGGTCATCGCGCTGCCGGCCGCGTTCACCAAGGTCACGGGGCAGGCGCACTGGGACATCCTCGTGCGCGCCCGCGCCATCGAGAACCAGGCCTTCGTGGTGGCCGCCGACCAGGTGGGGCGGCACCCACCCGACAAGCAGAGCTTCGGCGGCTCGATGATCGTGGACCCGTGGGGCGAGGTGCTCGCGCGCGCGCCCGACGAAGAGGGCTTCGTGGCCGCCGACCTCGACCTCGCCCGCCAGGACGAGGTGCGCGAGCAGCTGCCCAGCCTGGCCAACCGCGTGCCCGCCGCCTACCGCTGGCCAGAGGAGGCGGGCGTCTGATGGCAGCCGCCCGCCACCCCAACGGGGTCGACAAGCGCCGCATCATCCTCGACGCGGCCATTCGCGTGTTCGCCCGCCAGGGCTTCCACAGCTGCCGGGTCTCCGACGTGGCGGACGAGGCCAAGGTCGCCTACGGCCTCGTCTACCACTACTTCGACTCCAAGGAGGAGATCCTCAACACGCTGTTCGCCGAGCGCTGGCAGATCATGCTCGACGCGATCTCGGAGATCGACCGCAAGCAGGAGGTCCCGGCGCGCGACAAGCTCTACATGGTCGCCGGCTTCATCATCGACTCCTACCGCCACGAGCCGGACCTGATGAAGGTGATCATCGTGGAGGTCACGCGGGCGGCAAACTCGTTCGGCCGCGTGCACCTCGGCAAGATCCGCGAGGCGTACGCCGGCATCGCCCGGATCGTGGAGGGTGCGCAGCGCGACGGCGCCTTCAAGTCCGACATCTCCGCCGAGTTCGCGGCCATGTGCTTCTACGGCGCCATCGAGCAGCTGCTCTCGGGCTGGATCTTCGACCTTCTCCCGCAAACGGAGGAGGAGTTCGAGAAGGCCAAGACGCTCGTGGTCGAGGCCATCTGCGGGGGGCTTGAAGCCGAGCCGACCCCGGTCTCTGGTTAGATCCCCGCCCAGATGAGCAACGACCTCACCAAGCGGCTCATGTGGAGCGGCCTGCTGGCCGGCATCGGCGCCCTCTCCACGATCGTCGCCAACAGGATCGCCACGGCGATCTGGATCCGTGTCTTCGACGAGGACCCGCCCGACTACTAGATGGTCTCTCCCGCCGACGCCCAGTCCCACGCCGCAGTGGACGACCCGTTCGAGCAGCATCCCGAGGTGTTCGTCGGGGCCGCGCTCGCGGGCGGCTTCCTGCTCGCCTTCCTGCTCAAGAAGCTGGGGCCGGACGAATGAGCCACGGCAACGGCAGCCCCCCGCCCGGCTCGGCGGACAAGTCGCTCGGGGAGATCGTCGCGGAGGTCTCCGAGAAGGCGTCGCTGCTGGTTCGCGAGGAGATCGAGCTCGCCAAGACCGAGGTCACGCAGAAGGTCACCCGGCTCGGCAGGGGAGCCGCGGTGGGCGCCGCGGCCGGCGTCTTCCTGTTCTTCGCGTTCGTGCTCTTCCTGCACGCGCTGTCGTGGTTCTGGGTGGACCTGCTGGACCTCACGAGCATCTGGATCGGCTTCCTCATCACCACCGGCATCCTCATCCTGCTCGGCCTGGTCGCCGGCCTCCTGGCGTACCGCTTCCTCAAGAAGGGCAGCCCGCCCACGCCCGACATGGCGATCGAGGAGGCCAAGCGCACCCGCGAGGCGATCGAGGAGGCCCGGCACTCATGACTTCCCGCTCGCCGGAGGAGATCCGGCTCTCAATCGAGACCACCCGCCAGGACCTGGCCTTCTCGGTCAACGACCTGCGCTCGAAGGTCAACGAGCTCACGAACTGGCGCAAGCAGCTCATCGAGCACCGCCCGCAGGCCATCGTGGGCGCTGCGGTGGCGGGCTTCGTGGTCGGCGGCGGTGTCGCGGCCACGGTCGCGCTCTTCCGCCGCCGCCGGCGCTGACCGGGCGCCTCAGCCCTCGAGCAAAGCCGGCGGGATGCCGCCGACGCCCAGGAGCCCCGGGCCCGTGTGCACGCCCAGCACCGGGCCGACCTCGGAGACGAAGGCCGGCTCGCACCCGAATACCTCGCGGCACGCCTCCGTCAGCCGCTGCGCCTCGTCCTCGGAGCGGATGTGCTGCACCACCCACGCGTCCGCCCCCGACGCGTGGCGCTGGCGGGCGTAGTCCACCATCCGCTCGAACGCGCGCTTGGACGTGCGCACCCGCTCGACTGGGCTGATCTCCGCCTCCAGCGTGAGGATGGGCTTGATCTTCAGCGTCGAGCCGATCCAGGCCTGGGCCGCGCCGATGCGCCCGCTGTGGCGCAGGTACTCGAGGGTGTCGATGGCGAACCACATCTTCAAGTCGGCCCGCGCGGCGTTTGCGCGCTCGACCACCGCCTCGGCGCCGGCGCCCGTGCGGGCCAGCCGCGCTGCCGCGAGCCCGATCAGGCCGAGGCCGCCCGCGGCGCTGGCGGAGTCCAGCACGTGCACCCGCTCGCCACCCTTGCCGTCGCGCTCGAGCTGCTCGGCCGCCTGGCGGGCGGCGCCGACGGTGCCGGAGATGCCCTCGGAGATGTGGATCGAGACCACGTCCCGCCCGGCGGACAGCAGCGGCTCGTAGCAGGCGATGAAGTCACCGATCGAGGGCTGCGACGTCGTGGGCCACGCGTGGCTGCTGCGCACGTCCTCATAGACGGTGTCGAGGCGTGTCATCAGATCCGCCTCGCGCACGGTGCGCGCGCCGCCCTCGAAGTTCACGTAGAGGGAGACGGTCTCGATGCCGACGTCCGCGGCCACCTCGCCGGGGAGGTAGCCGGTGGTGTCCATGACCACTGTTACGGGCGCCATCCGCGCGGCAGCCTACACGTACACTCCGCGCCCCATGGGGAAGACACTCCTCACCGGGGGCACGGGCTTCATCGGGTCGCACATCGCGCGCCGCCTGGCCGAGCGCGGGGACGACCTGCGGCTCACGCTCCGGTCCCGCTCCAAGCTCGACAACCTCGAGGACCTCGACTACGAGGGCGTGACCTGCGACCTGCTCGACCGGCGGGCGGTGCGGCGTGCCCTGAAGGGCGTGGACCGGGTCTTCCACTCGGCCGAGCTCGCCTCGCTGGGCCGCCAGGACGCCGAGAGGATGTTCGAGACCAACGTGGAGGGCACGCGCACGCTGCTCGAGGAATGCCTGCGCGTCGGGGTGGAGCGCGTGACCTACACCTCCAGCGTGGCGGCCATCGGCCCGGCACCGCCCGGCAAGACCGTGGACGAGACGCAGGTCTTCACGGCCGGCCGGCTGGGCATCCCCTACGTCAACTCCAAGCACGAGGCGGAGGTCGAGGCGCTTCGGCTGGCCGCGCAGGGCCTGCCCGTGGTGTGCGTCAACCCGTCCTGGGTGTTCGGGGCGGGCGACGTCTACGGGCACTCCACGGCGATCGTGCGCCGCTTCCTGCTCGGCCAGATCCCGTTCTACATGAACGGCGCCATCAACATCGTGGACGTGCAGGACGTCGCCGACGGGCACCTGCGGGCGGACGCCAAGGGCAAGGTGGGGGAACGCTACGTGCTCGGCAACCGCAACTACACGCTCGACCGCCTCTTCGCCGACCTCGCGCGGCTCTCCGGCGTGGAGGGCCCGGCGCTCAAGCTGCCCGTGGCGCTGGCCATGCGAATGGCACAGGGGATGGAGGCCGCCATGGCGCACCCGCCGATGACCGTGGTCGAGGTGAAGTCGGCCGCGCAGTGGTGGACCTACAAGAACACGAAGGCCAAGCGCGAGCTGGGCTGGAAGACGTCGCCGCACGAGGACACGCTCGAGGCCACTGTGGCGTGGTGGCTGGACCGCGAAGGCGCCCGCTTCAAGCGCGCGCGCCGCACCCAGCCGGTGCACTACAAGGCGGCGGCGCTCGCGCTCGGCGCGCTGGAGAGCACCCCCGGCCTGGGTGGCCTGCTGCGCCGCCAGGGTGCCCCGTGAGCACACCACCGCGCACCGCCTTCATCCTCGCGGGCGGCGCCTCGCGCGGCGCCTACCAGGCGGGCTGCCTCAAGCGGCTCGAGGAGGAGGGGATCGTGCCCGACCTCGTGATCGGCTCCTCGGTCGGCGTGTGCAACGCGCTCGTGTGGGCGAGCGGCGGCTCCGAGGGACTGTGGGGCTTCTGGTCGCGCGCGCTGTCGCTGCCGCAGGTGCTCGACGTGTCGCTCACCAAGAACGCGCTGCTGGGCAACTCGTTCTTCTCGATGGACAGGTTCGCGCGCTACATCGAGGACGAGGTGGACTTCGAGCGCTGCTTCGGCTCGGAGACCGAGCTCACGTTCATCCTCGCCAACCTCTCCGAGGGCCGCGAGGAGCTGCGCGGCAACCGCACGGAGGCGGACTGCGAGCGCTTCCGCATGGTCAGCCGGGCCGGCTACACGATTCCGATCCTGCACCCGCTCATCGAGATCGAGGGCGATCTCTACGCCGACGGCGGCTTCCTCTGGAACGTTCCGTTCGAGTACGCGGAGGAGTGGGGCGCCACGCGCATCTACGTGCTGTCGGTCATCCCCTCCGAGCTGCCGCGCGCGGACTCCCTGCGCTTCGTGCCGCAGGTGGCCGCGCGCATGTACGACGTCTTCTGGCGCACGTTCGGCAACTCCTCCTACCTGGAGAAGAACCTGCAGGACGGGCGCTACCGCGGGATCGAGGTCACCGTGCTCGAGCCCGAGGCGGAGAGCGGCATGTTCGATCCCGTGGGCATGCTCCACGCCCACCCGGGCAAGTCGCGCAAGCTCCTGCTGCAGGGCTATCGCGACACCGAGCTCGCCCTGCACGGGCAGGAACCGCGAAGCGGCCGCGTGAAAGGCGCGATGCCCGGCGAGGACCCTCGCTAACCTCGCTGCCCGTGGCCACCCTCTACCGCTGCCGCACCCCCACGAATGCACTCTGCGCCTGCGGCAGGGTGGCGCGCAGGCTCGACGAGAAGGAGATCTCCTACGACGAGGTGCGCGTGCCCTTCCTCAAGCGCCACAGGCCGGAGGTGCACGATCTCTCGGGCCAGCGCTGGGTCCCGGTGCTGGTGCACGGGGACGACGTGATCCACGATTCGCGCCGCATCCTGGAGTACCTGGAGTCCGCGGGCTGATGTGGATCCCACGCGCCAGGCGCTACGCCCGCCGGCTCACACCGCTCGCGATGGAGACCTATCGCCGCTGGCAGGCGCTCTCCCCGGAGGAGAAGGAGCGCTACAAGGCCCGCGCCCGCGGCTACGCCGACCGCGGGCGGCACGTCATCGAGCAGCAGGCACGCAAGCGCAGGCGACGCTGAGCCGCGGGTACTAGCCCAGGCGGTTCTCCAGGCCCATCGGGCCCTTCTGCACGGGTGCGCCCTCGGGCGCCTCGCTCGCGTCGGGCTGCTCGGCACCGAGCATCTCCGCAAGCTCGCCGCTCTCGAACATCTCCGTGATGATGTCGCAGCCGCCCACCAGCTCACCCTTCACGAACAGCTGCGGGATGGTGGGCCAGCCCGACATGCCCGACAGCTCCTGGCGGATGCGCGGGTCGGGGAGGATGTCGAGCGCGGCGTAGCGCACGCCGAGCGTGTTGAGGCAGCCGGCGGTGCGTGCCGAGAAGCCGCAGGCCGGCGCGTCGGGCGAGCCCTTCATGAAGAGCATCACCTCGTTCTCGTCGACCGCCTGCTTGAGGAAGTCGCGAATCTCGTCGTTGGTCATCCCGAGCCTCCGGGTGTCGAGGTCTTGATGGAGAGGGCGTGGATCGGGCCGCCCACCTCGTCGCCGAACACGCCGTAGACGAGCTGGTGCGCCTCGATGCGGGAGAGGCCGTCGAAGCGGTCCGAGACCACCTCCGCGCGAAAGTGGTCCCCGCCGCCGGTCAGGTCCTCGACCGAGACGTGGGAGTCCGGCAGGGCGTCCAAAATGCGTTGTCTGAGCTCGTCCGCGCTGGGCATTGCACCGATGCCCGAGGATAGCGACAGCCGCGTAGCTACAATCGTCCACGATGGTCATGCTCACCGACAAGGCGGCCGAGAAGCTCACCGAGTTCCTCCACGGCCACGAGGAGGCGGCGGATGCCGGCCTCCGCGTCGCCGTGAAGGGCGGAGGGTGCTCCGGCTTCCAGTACGCGCTCGCGCTTGACGAGTCCCGCGACGGGGACCAGGTCTTTGACGTGGCCGGCATCAGGATCCTGGTCGACGAGGCCAGCCTCCGCTACGTGGACGGCTCCACGGTGGACTACACCGAGAGCCTCATGGGGGCCGGCTTCGAGGTCAACAACCCCAATGTCGTTGCCTCGTGCGGCTGCGGCTCCTCCTTCCGCATCGCGGATGAAGAGCCCAGCTGCGGAACCGCCGTCTAGCGCAGGTGCTTCCCCACAACACCGAGCGCATCCTCGGCATGCTCGGCGAGGACGCGCTGGTGCTCGACGTGGGCGGATGGGCGGCGCCGTTCAACCGCGCCACCCACATGCTCGACGTCATGCCGTACGAGAGCCGCGGCGGGCTGATCCCGGGCGGCTACGGCCCGGGGCCCGAGCGCTTCGGGCCCGACACCTGGACGATCCGGGACATGTGCGACCGCGAACCCTGGCCGTACGGGGACGACGTCTTCGACTTCGCCGTCTGCATCACCACGCTCGAGGACATCCGCGATCCGATCTGGGTCTGCAGCGAGCTCGCGCGCGTCGCGAAGGCGGGCTACGTCGAGGTCCCCACGGTCCTCGCCGAGCTGGTCTACAGCCGCACCGAGGCCTGCGTGGGGCATGCCCATCACCGCTGGCTCTGCGAGATCGAGGACGGTGGGCTGGTGTTCATGCACAAGTGGCACTCGCTCAACGGCGACTGGCGGGTGCGCGTGGTGCCGCGCTGGCAGGAGTCGATGACCATGGAGGACCACCTGCAGGGTCTCTTCTGGGAGGGCGAGCTGCCGGCGCGCGAACGGGTGGTGGTGGGCGCCTATCCCACCGACGAGATCGTCGCGCGCGTGCGTGAGCGCTTCTCTCCCTCCCCGCTCGAGCTGCGGCTCAAGCGCATGCGGGCGGAGGCTCTCCCGCGCGTCGCGCGGCCCGTCCGCCGCATGGCCGAGCGGGTACTGGGCGGGCTGCGCGCCTGACAGGGTCCCCCTCGCCGGTCCAGACCGGCGGGGGTACACTGGCCGTCCGTGGAGCGATCGCTCTCCCTGCTCAGCGTCGTTGCGCCGGTGCTCGACGAGCAGGAGCTCGTGGAGGCCTTCTACGCGCGTGTCGTGGATGCCCTCGCCGGTGTCCCGTTCGAGTTGGTGGTCGTCGATGACGGGTCGAGTGATCGCACGCCGGAGTTGCTGGCGCGGTTGGCGTCGACCGATCCGCGGGTGAAGGTGGTCACGCTGTCGCGCAACTTCGGCCATCAGGCGGCGATCACCGCGGGGCTGGATCACGCGTCGGGGGATGCGGTGGTGATGATCGACGCCGATCTCCAGGACCCGCCCGAGTTGATCGGCGAGATGCTCGAGCATTGGCGGCGCGGCTCGGACGTGGTCTATGCGGTGCGTGAGCAGCGCGCGGGCGAGACCAGGTTCAAGCTGGCCACGGCCAGTCTCTTCTATCGCCTGTTCGCGCGCGTGACGCGGATGGACCTGCGTCAGAACTCGGGCGACTACCGGCTCTTCGATCGCCGCGCGCTGGACGTGTTGTTGGCGATGCGTGAGCGCAGCCGCTTCCTGCGCGGGATGAGCGTCTGGGTCGGTTTCACCCAGACCGCGGTGGCGTATCAGCGCGACGCGCGCTACGCCGGCGAGACCAAGTACACGCTCGCCAAGATGCTGCGCTTCTCCCTCGACGCGGTGTCGTCGTTCTCCCACGCGCCGCTGCAGGCCGCCACGCTGCTCGGCTTCGTGTTCAGCTTCGTCGCCTTCCTCGGCATCCCGATCGCGCTTCTGGCCAAGGCCGCCGACCTCTACGTCCCCGGCGTCACCTCACTGCTGATCGTGGTGCTGATGTTGGGGGGGATCCAGCTGATCACCGTCGGCATCATCGGCGAGTACGTCGGGCGCATCTACGACGAGGTCAAGGACCGCCCGCTCTACATCGTGCGCGACCGCCGCAACGTCGCGGCGATCCACGTGGCCGGGCCTGTCGAGGCCCGCCGCGCCGAGGAGGAGGTGGCGTAGGTGGCTACCCGGCCTCGTGGGCCAGCTCGCCGCGCTCCTCGCGCCCCCTGAGATAGGCGGCCACGTCCTCCACCGCGCGGGGCTCGGCGGACACCGCCACGAGCTGGGGGGAGTAGACGTCGATCCAGCAGCCGTGGCGCTCGAGGTCGGCCAGCAGCGAGCGCCAGCGCTCGTCGGGCTCGGGGGCGCCGTGGCGGGGGAAGATCACGCGGAAGGTGGTGTTGCCGGCCTCCCGCACGAGCGCGGTGGCCACCGCGGCTCCGTCCCGGTCCTCGACGACCACCTCGTCGCCGAGGGCCACGCCGTAGGCGAACACTGGCACGGCGCAGATGCGCGCCCGCCCGCCGTCGAGACGGCGGGCCAGCAGCCCCTCCCAGCCGTCGTCGGCGTCGAGGTAGAACCACACGGTCTCCTCGCCCTCCCCCAGCACCACCAGGTCCTCGCCCGCGCGGCGCAGCGGCTTGGCGGGGTGCTCGCGGTACTCGGCCGGCATAGCTCTAGGCCGGCGCGTTGTCCAGCGAGCGCCAGAGGTAGAGGCAGGCCAGGGTCCGCTGCGGCCGCCATGGCTCCGCGATCCGCTCGAGCTCCGCGGGGGCGGGCAGCCCGGCCAGGCCGTATGCGCGCTCCACCGCGCGCCGGATCCCCAGGTCGCCCACCGGCAGCACGTCGGGGCGGCCGAGATGGAACATGAGGAACATCTCCGCCGTCCAGCGTCCCAGGCCCTTGATGGCCGTGAGCTCGGCCACGATCGCCTCGTCATCGAGCTCGTCCATGCGGTCGAGCTCGAGGCGGCCGTCGAGCACGTGCTCGGCCAGGTCGCGCAGGTAGGCCACCTTGGCGCGGGAGAGCCCGGCGCCCCGGAGGTCGTCGGGATCGGCGGCGAGCAGCTCGGCGGGCGCCGGCACGCAGTCGCCGAACAACGCGCACACCCGCGTGTAGATGGTGCGCGCGGCCTTCGTCGAGAGCTGCTGTCCCACGATCGAGCGCAGCAGCGCGCCATAGGCGTCGTCGGGGCGGCCGCGGCGGCGCTCCTCGGGGGCGAGCGGCCCGCCCGCGTCTATCAGGGCGCCCAGCACCGGGTCGGTGCCCCGCAGCTTCTGCTCGGCGGGCGTCACCGGATGAGGACAGGGGTGCCCATGGGCACGTGGGGGTACAGCCGCTTGACGTCGCGCACGCGCATGCGGATGCAGCCGTGCGAGGCGCGGCTGCCGATGGACCCCTCGGCGGCCGTGCCGTGGATGCCAACGCCGCCGCCGAGCCCGAGCCAGCGCGCCTTGAGCGGGTTGCGGGGGTCCCCCGAGGGGATGGTCTGGCCGGCGAACGAGCCAGCCCAGGGGCGGTTGGGCGCATGCCAGGCGGGGTCGACCTGCCTGCTGAGCACCCGGTGCAGGCCGCGGGGCGTGTCATAGCCGCCGGCGCCCACCGCCACCCGGTATGTGCGAACCACCCGCAGGCGCTTGAACAGCCGCAGCGTGAAGGTGCGCCGGTCGATGGACACGAACGTGTGGTGGATGCGCCCGAGCCTGCTGGTGGTCACCTTCGGGCGGACGTGCAGCAGCCGCCCGCGGACCCTGCGGCCCTCGCTGGGGGCTCGCAGCTCGGCGAGCAGGTCCCGGCGCAGCCGGGCGGTGTCGAGCCTGCGCCCGGAGCGGTGGCGGATGCGCACCACGCGCCTGATGCCGAAGCGCACGCGGGCGTTGCGCGCCGAGCGCCGGAAGCGGGGAGCGACGGCACGCGTGGCCCGTGTGAGCCGGCCGCCGTCCACCGACGCGTCCAGCTCCACGCGGATCGCGCGGCCGCGTGCCGCGAGCTCGAAGGCCCGCTCCACCATCGCGTCGTAATCGACCGAGAAGCCCGCGTCCGCCGGGTCCAGCCTGCGCTCCCGGCCGGCCGCGGTGACGATGATGGTTGCGCCGTACACGGGCCCGACCGCCGCGCGGACGGCGCGCTCGGCGCCGATCGGGCCGAGGCCACCCACGGGCACGCCGGCGATGGCGGCGCCGTCGGGAAGGCGCTTGGGACGCCCGTCCTGCGCGAGCGCCGGAGCTGCGCCAAGCGCCGCGCAGGCGGCGGCCAGGATCACGACGCGGCTGGGGGTCATGCGGAAAGGATGCCGCATCAGGCGCCCACCACCTCCACCTCCCGGCCGAGTGCGCGCTCCAGCAGGCCGGCGTTGCGCTTGGCGGCCCACAGCGGCACGGTGGCGTCGCCGGGTGCCTCGGCGTTCAGGCGCACGCCGTGCTCGCCCGCCTCGACACGCACCGAGCGGATCGCGCCGTCGCGGCTGCGCTCGAACTGCTCGGCCATGCGGACGATGCCCGCGAGCAGGTCCAGCCGCTGCGGGTCGCCCTCGAGTGCGATCTCGCCGAGCTCGGAGATGTCGGGATCGCCCTTGCGGTGCCAGCGCGCCACGAGGGCCACCAGCAGCAGCTCGCGCGGGCTGAAGCCGGGCAGCCCGGCGCTGAGGATGAGGTAGCGGGAGTGCTTGTGGTGATCGTCGTAGTCGATGGCTGTACCGATGTCGTGCAGCTGGCACGCGGCCTCGAGCAGCTCACGGTCGGCGGCGGAGGGCTCGGCGAGCCCGGCGGCCTCCAGGCCGTCGAGCAGCTCGAGCGAGAGGCGCGCCACGTGCCGGTCGTGGCGGCGGTCGGGACGGAACCAGCCGGCCAGGCGGTCCACCGCGTCGCGGCGCACGTCGGGGGTGAGCGGCTCGTCCCCGCCGAGGAAGCGCTCCAGGAACACGCCCTCGCGCAGCCCGAAGCGGGTCAGCTCGACGCCGTCGAAGCCGCCCACCTCCATCACGGTCTGCACGACCAGCGCGCCGCCCAGGATCACGTCGCCGCGGTCGGGCTTGATGCCGGGGATCGAGCCGCGCTTGGCGGCCGGGCGTGACGCCAGCTCGTCCACGAGGTCGTCGAGCGCGTCGCGTGCGAGCACGTAGCCCTGCACGCCCGTGTCGGGATGCCCCGCCCGCTTCAGCGCCGCGGTGGCGAGGTTGCGGATGGTGCCGCCGACGCCCACCAGCCGCCCGCCGCCCGACAGCCAGCCGAGGGCTTCGAGCTCGCCCGCGACGTGCTCGCGGAGCGCGTCGGCGTGCTTGCGCTTGACGTCGTCTGCCGGAAGGAACGCCTCGGTCACGCGCACGGCGCCGAGTGGGAGCGAGACGGCGTCGGCCAGGCGCCGGCCGCGCAGCCGCAGCGCCTGGACGCTGCCGCCGCCCACATCGAGGCCGAAGCCGTCGGACAGCGTGGTGGAGTTGGCCACCGCGAGCCAGTCGTAGCGCGCCTCCTCCTCACCGCTCAGGACCCGAACGTCGAGTGCCGTGCGCTCGCGGATGGCGCCGAGCAGCTCGTCCCGGTTGCGGGCGTCGCGGATCGCGCTGGTGGCCACGGCGCGAACGTCCTCGACACCCGAGGTGCTGCAGAAGGCGGCGAACACGGCCGCGGCGCGCAGCGCGCGCTGCATCGGCTCGGGCTTGAGCGTGAGCTCGTCGCCCATGCGCTCGCCGATGCGCACGGCCTCGCGGATCTCGTCCACGAGCTTCCACCACCCGCCCGGCTGCCAGCCGTACACCACCAGCCGCCAGGAGTTGGACCCCATGTCGATGACGGCTGTCCGCTCCACCTGGCCAGACATCCTGTCAGGGGTCAAGTCGTCCCGGCGCTGGACCGATGTACGACGCGAGACATGAGCAACCGCACCCTCAGCGACGGCACGCGCCTCGGCGAGCAGCTTCGCCGCGAGCGCCTGCTCGACATGGAAGAACGGCTGCGCCCCTACCGGCGGCGGGCATTCGCGGTGCTCGCGATCGCGCTGCTCGCCGGCGTCCCGTGGGTGGGCTGGTGGTGGTTCATCCCGCTCGCGTTCGCGGCGATCGCCTTCCCCGTCAGCGACCGGCTGATGAGCCGCAGCCCCAGGCCCGAGCGCTGGGCGGCGGGCGGCTGGGCGTTCGCCTGCCTGATGATCGCGGTGAGCGTGGCCCTCACCGGTGGGCCCGACAGCCCGGCGGTGGCCTGGTTCGCGCTGCCGGCCGTGACCCTCGGGGCGCGCTTCGAGCGCAAGGGCGTGATCCTGGGGCTGAGCTGGCTCGTCCTGCTGGTGGCGGGCTCCACGATTCCGATGGACCCGGCCTACGCGGCCGATGCCCCGCAGTTCATCTTCTTCGCCATGGCGCTCACCATCGCGGTCACGCTCCTCAGCGGCGCGGTCATCCAGTCCGACCGCGAGCATCGCCGCGGGGCGGTCATCGACCCGCTCACCGGCCTCTTCAACCGCGCGGCGCTCGCCCAGCGCTTCGCCGAGCTCGAGCACCAGGCGCGCCAGACCCCCGACACCGCGACGGTCGGCTTCCTCGTGGGCGACCTCGACCACTTCAAGAAGATCAACGACGAGCACGGCCATGTCGTCGGCGACGCCGTGCTGCAGAACGCCGCCTACGCCATGCGCAATGCGTTGCGCGCGTTCGACCTCGTGTACCGGATCGGGGGCGAGGAGTTCGTGGTGGTGCTGCCCGGGGCCAGCATGAACAAGTCGCATGAGATCGGCGAGCGCCTGCGCCAGGCCGTCGCCGGGAGCGCGCCCCGCGGCATCCCCGTCTCGATCAGCTTCGGAGTGGCCAGCGGCACCCCGGGCGATCTCGGCTTCGGCACGCTCTACGAGCGCGCCGACCGCGCCCTGTACGACGCCAAGGAGAACGGCCGGAACCAGGTGGTCGTGGCCGGTTAGGCTTGCCGGCGCGATGCGCCTGGTGACCTACGACGTGGGGGCAGGGCCCCGCGCCGGTGCGCTGGACGGCGACGTGGTCCGCGACGTGTGGGGCATCGATGCCCCGGTGCCGCCTGGCGAGCGCTGCGTCAGTTCGCTCGTGCGCGGCGGGCTGCTCGGCCAGATCGCCCCCACCGGTCCCGAGCTCGCGCTCGCCGACGTCGCCCTGCTCCCGCCGATCCGCAATCCGGGCAAGATCGTCTGCATCGGCCTCAACTACCGCTCACACGCGGAGGAGGCCGGGCTGGAGCCGCCCGAGACCCCCACCTTCTTCGCCAAGTTCACAAACGCGCTGGCCGCCCCGGGCGCCGAGGTGCGCCTTCCCGCCTACAGCCAGAAGGTGGACTTCGAGGCCGAGGTCGCGTTCGTGGTGGGTGCGCGCTGCAAGGACGTTCCCGAGGAGGAGGCGCTCGCCCGCGTGGCGGGCTACATGCTCTTCAACGACCTCTCCGCCCGCGACTACCAGTTCAAGACCAACCAGTGGATGCCCGGGAAGGTGTTCGACGGCTCGGCCCCCTGCGGCCCGGCGCTCGTCACCCCGGACGAGGCGGGCGACCCGATCGAGATGGCGCTCACGCTCAACGGAGAGCAGATGCAGTCCGCCGCCACGGACGACCTCATCCACTCCGTGCCCGCGCTGCTGTCCTACCTGTCCACGCTGATGACGCTGGAGCCGGGCGACGTGGTTGCCACGGGCACGCCCTCCGGGGTGGGCGGGGCGCGAACGCCCAGCGTGTGGCTGAAGCCGGGGGACGAGCTGGTGGTCTCCTCGCCCACGCTCGGGGAGCTGCGCACGGTGCTCGCGTGACCCTCGACGAGCGCGTGGCGCGCGGATTGGCGGCGCAGGCTGTACTCCGGCGCGAGCTGATCGAGGGCGGTGCGCGACCGGTGGGCTGGAAGATCGGCTTCAACATCGCCGCGGTGCAGCAGCGGCTCGGGATCGCCGCGCCGGTCATCGGCTTTCTCACGAGCGCCGGGCTGCTCGAGCCGGGCGCGAGCCATCGCGCCGGCGGGATCGCCGAGTGCGAGGTCGCGATCCACGTGGGCGCGGACGTGGCGCCGGGCGCGACGCGCGACGAGGCGGCCGCCGCGATCGCGGCGCTCGGCCCGGCGATCGAGGTCACCGACCGCCCCGACCTCGAGCTCGGCCTCGAGGCGATCCTCGCCGGGAACGTGTTCCACCGGGCGGTGGCATTCGGCGAGCCGGCGGCCGGCGCCGCGCTCGACGGCGTCGCGGCGCGAGTGCTCGTGAACGGGGAGGAGCGGGGCGCGGCGGACGCGCTGGCGGCCACGGGGGATCCGGCCGCGGTGGTGGCGCACGTGGCGGAGCTGGCCGGAGCCGCAGGCGAGCGGCTGCGGGCCGGCGAGCGCATCATCGCCGGCGCGATGCCGCCGCTGGTCCTGCCCGAGCCCGGTGACCGTGTGGAGCTCGACCTCGGCCCGCTGGGTCGCGTGGCTCTGGCGTTCGCTTAGGCTGCGCGCCATGGGACTCGAGCTCGTCGCGCTGGTCAAGCACGACTGTCCGGTGTGCGACCAGCTGCTGCCCGTGCTCGACGACGCCGCCGCAGACGGCGCGCCGCTGCGGATCCTGTCCCAGTCGGACGAGGGCGACACCGCCGGGCAGGCGGCCCGCCTCGGCCTGCGCGCCGTGCCCGAGCTCGACGACGACCTCGAGCTCTCGTTGCGCTTCGACCCCGACGCCGTGCCCACGGTGGTGCTGCTCGACGCGGGGCGCGAGGACGGTCGCGTGGAGGGCCTCGACCGCGGCCGCCTGGGCGAGCTCGCCGGCCGCGCCGGCGTGACGCTCGCGCTCGACGGGCTTCCCGAGCGCCGGCCGGGCTGCGCCAGCGCCACCCGCGACCCGCAGGTGGCCGCCTCCCTCGCGGCCCGCGCGGCAAGGCGCGAGGGGCGGATCCGCTCCCGCGCCGTCCCGATCGGCGAGCTCGAGGACCCGTTCGATGCGCTGTGGGAGCGCGGGGTCACCGACGGGCTGCCGGTGGTGCCGCCCACACCCGAGCGGGTGGTCGCGATGCTCGAGCACACAGGACGCGACCCTCAGGAGGTGGTGGGCGTGGTGCCGCCCTACGACGGCGAGGCCACGGTGGAGAAGGTGGCGGTGAACGCCGTGATGGCGGGCTGCCCGTGCGAGGCCCTGCCGGTCGTGCTCGCCGCGGTGGAGGCGGCCTGCGCGCCGGAGTTCGCGCTGCACGGCCTGGTCGCGACGACCTATCCGGCGGGTCCCACGGTCGTCGTGAGCGGGCCCTTTGCAGCGGAGATCGGCATGAACGCGGGTGGCAACTGCCTGGGACAGGGCAACCGCGCCAACCTCACGATCGGACGGGCGCTCCAGCTGGTGGTGCGCAACCTCGGCGGCGGCAGGCCGGGGGAGGAGGACCGCGCCGCGCACGGGCAGATGGGCAAGCTCGGCTCGTGCTTCGCGGAGGCGGAGGACGGCGCCCCGTGGGAGGGGCTCGCGCATGCGCGCGGCGTGCCGGCCGGCGAGACCGGCGTCACGCTCATGGCCACCGAGGCGCCGCGGGCGATCGTGGACCAGCTGGCGCGCGAGCCCGAGGGGCTGTGCGCAAGCCTTGCGCTGGCCCTCGACTCCGTGGCCACGCCCAAACAGCGGCTGGCGTTCGACGCGATGGTGCTGGTGGGCCCCGAGCACGGGCGCGTGTTCCGCGAGGCGGGCTGGGACCGCGAGCGGGTGCAGGAGCGCCTGCACGAGCTCACCCACCGCCGCGCGGGCGACGTCGTGCGCGGGGCGTTCGGGTCCCCGGAGGGCGTGGATCCGCAGTTCGTCTCCGATCCCGAGATGCAGGTGGCGAAGTTCGCGGCGGCGGACCGCATCCTGCTGGCCCACGCGGGCGGCGACGCCGGGCTGTTCAGCATGGTGTTCGGGGGCTGGGCGTCCGGCGAGATCGGCTCCGCGCCGGTCACGCGCAGTGTGGAGCCGTGGAGATGAGCGGCACCGAGATTCTCGACCCCACCCCCGAGCGCGAGCCCGCCGGACGTCCGCTGGCGGACCCGCTGCCCGCCGGCGAGGGTGCGCGAATCGCGCTGCTCGACATCCGCAAGCCGCGCGGCGACGTGTTCCTCGACGAGCTCGAGCGCCTGCTCTCCGAGCGCGGGCACCGCATCGAGCGCACGATGAAGCCGACGTTCACCAAGCCCGCGCCGTCCGACGTGCGCCGCGAGATAGCCGAGCGCTGCGACGCCGTGATCGAGGCGCTGGCCGACTGAGGCTCCTGCGTGTCGTGCGGTCTGCGCGACGTGCTCGAATTCGAGAAGGAGGGCAGGCCGGCGGTGCTCGTGGCCTCGAGCGCGTTCGTCGACGCTGCCGACAAGCAGGCGGCGATGCTCGGTCAGCCGCAGGCACGCCGCGTGTTCGTGCCGCACCCGATCCAGGACCGCACGGACGACGAGCTGCGCGAGCTGGCCCGGTCGGTGGCCGGCCGGCTCACGGCCGCGCTCGAGCGACCACGCTGACCGTCCCGGCCATACTCAATCCCGATGGCGGCTCCTCCGCGCAGCTCCGCCCCGCCCGAGGCGGGGCTCGCCTCCGTTGCCACCGTGTCCTTCCTCGCCTCCCGCGCGGCGCCCACCGGCGGCTTCGTGATCGCGCTCGCCGGCGGCACGGCGATGGCGCGCGCCGGGCAGCGACTGGGTGCCCGGCGCGGCTACGGAGCGAGCATCGCGGCCATGCTCGAGAGCGTGGCGATCATGGGGCCGGCGCGCTTCGGCGTGCCGCTCACCCAGGCGGCCAGCGCGCCGATGATGGGCGCGCTCGAGGCGCGCGGCGTGCACCCCCTGCTGCAGGGCATCGCCTGCGGTCTCATCCGCCTGGCGCACAACACGCTGGCCACCGCCTTCTTCATCTGGGTGATCCTGGGCGGCCTCGACGCCTACGCGGGCAGCTACGACACGCTGCTGGGCGACCTCGCGGTGCTCCCGAGCGGCGAGGCGGCGGCGCTCGCGCTCACCGGCGCCGGCCTGGCGGGCTGGGCGCTGTTCGCCACGACCGTGCAGGTCGTGGTGTATCGCCGCGGCCTGGCGGCCTGGCCGGAGGACACCGACCAGCGCGAGCGGAAGGGGTCAGACCTGACCCCTGGGGGATCTCGGAACGACGGGCCTATGCGGCATCGGGCCCTGGACCCCCGCGCGGCCACGCTCGCCGCGGCCATCGTGCTCGGCCTGCTGGTGGCGAGCACGGCGTGGGCGCTGCTGGCGGGCGTGTGCGCATGGCTCGCGCTCGCCGCCCCCGCGGGGCGCGGCAGCGACCGCACCGTGCTCGCCACCGGGGCCGTGCTCACCGCGCTGCTGGGGGGGAGCGCACTGGTGGCTTCGCTCGTGGCCGGGCTGGGCGCCGACCTGGCCCTCCGGCGCGCGCTGCGCGCGGCCCTGCTCGTGCTCGTAGCCACGTGGCTGCGCGCCGCGGCGGGGTCCGAGGGACTGCGCGAGGTGGCGCGCCGCTCGCTCGGCCGCATGCGCCGTCTCCCCGCCATGCCGGAGGCCGCCGCGGTGCTCGAGCGCCTGGGGTCCGACCGCCGCCTCGTGGCCGCCGGTCGGGGGCTGCTCGGCGCGCTCGGCCCGGTGCGCAAGCGCCCGCTCCCGGTGCTTGATGCCGTCCTGGGCTGGGTGGCGTCCCACTCCGGCAGCTTCGTTCCCGACGCGCCCGGCGCCCGGACGCGGCTGTCGGCGCGCCCGCTCGATGCGCTCCTCGTGCTGGCCGCCGCGCTCCCGGCGGCCGGGCTCGCGCTCGCCTGACCCGGCAGGCCTCTCGATGAGCGTGTTGCCAATCGGATCAGGCAATTCCGCGATGCCCTCCCCACGGGCAGCCGTTTCTGGATCACCGAGGTCGGCAGCCGCCGGGACATCAACTGCGAGAAGGCCATCGGAGTTCCGTGTAACACAGAACAGACCCAAGCGGATGACATCAACATTCTGATGAAGTTCACGCTTCCCAATGTCGGCATCGAGCGCTTCTACCACTATCACTGGCGGGAGCCACAAGCTCAGAGCGACGCCGAGCGCTTCGACTCTGGTTTACTCAATCCGGGCGGCACGACCCGGGCTGTCTACGATGTCTTTAAGAGCTTCACGAGCGGCTAGCAGTCGGTGATGACGTCGGTTCGACGGAATCGCCCACGGCCGCGGTTTCACCGCGACGTCAAGCCCTTCTTGGCGCTACTACCTCTCGTGGCCGCGACGATGGCCTTCGCACAACAGCCCTCGGGCACCACCTTCGCCGGCACTCCTCGCGATGACGATGTGACCGGCACGGCGTCTTCGGACGTGCTCGCCGGCGGGTTGGGCGCGGACCGTCTCAGCGGACTCGCCGGCGACGACACGCTCTCCGGCGGAAGCGGAGGCGACGAACTCTTCGGCGGATCGAACGTCGACATCATGACCGGCGGACCGGGCGATGATCTCCTTGACGGGGGCGGGGACCGCGACTTCCTCGGTGGCGATGCGGGAGATGATCGCTTGTACGGCGGCGCCGGCAGTGCCGTCATAGACGGCGGCGCCGGAAACGATTCGATCCGCACGTGGGTTCGCAACGACTCGCTCAACGGCGGCGCCGGCGACGACCGCATCCGTGCGAGTTCGGGGGACGACGGCCTCACCGGCGCTTCCGGGCGGGATCAGATCTCAGGGGAGGATGGCGATGATCGTATTGACGGAGGCCTGGGGCAGGATCGCCTCTCAGGGGGGCCGGGGGATGACAACATCGTCTCGATTGACGGGCAGCCAGACAGCGTCCGCTGCGGGCGCGGCCGCGACGTCGTGCGCGCGGATGGCGGGGACACGATCGCCGATGATTGTGAGCGCGTAATCAGGCGGCCTGGGACGTTTGACAAGGAACCGGATGCCGACCCGCGTCGGCCCTACGAGATTCCAGACGTAGGGGAGGGCGGTGCGCGCGCGATGGCCGATCCGACGGCCAGCGAGTGCGCGCCCGTTTCGCCGACCAGCGGGCCACGCGGCGATTCGGTCTCAGGCACGGCCGGCAACGACACGATCGATTCGACGTTGGGATCGGACTGCCTGTTCGGCCTCGCAGGCAACGACCTCCTGTCCGGTGGTCCCGGCATCGACCGTCTGGAGGGCGGCGACGGTCTGGACTCCCTCTCAGGAGGGGAGGGTGACGACATCGTGCTTGGTGGAGATGAGCGCGACCTGATCGAAGGTGGTCCCGGCGACGACGATCTTCGTGGGGAGCGGGGCTCCGACATCATCAACGGCGCCTTCGGCAATGACCTCATCATCGGGGGCGAGGCGGGCGATTCCCTCAATGGCGGCGCCGACGAGGACACGATCCTCGGCGGCGAGGGTGACGACGGGATCACCGGCGCTTCGGGCAACGACACCATCGATGGCGGCCCGGGCGACGACCGCATCGAGGGAGGCCTCGGCAAGGATCAGATACAGGGCGGCGACGGCAGGGACAGCATCGTCGCGGCCGACGGCATCCGAGACGAGATCGCCTGTGGCGGCGGCTACGACACGGTACGCGCCGATGGCGGCGATCGCGTAGCCCGCGACTGCGAGCTGGTGATCGCACGCCGTGGCGGAGCGTACGTCGTGGTTCGGCGCTGACGCCTCTGGGGCGCTGACGCCGCTGGCTTAGGGTTGGCCTTCGACGGCGCCGGGGACGCCGGTGTTGGTCGAGTACTTCGGCTGGATCTTGGTGTCGGGCCGGATGTGGTGGACGGCCTGGGACACCGCGATGGCGGCCTCGGCAAAGCCGGTGGCGATGAGCTTCAGCTTGCCGTCGAAGGTCGTGATGTCGCCGGCCGCCCAGACGGCGTCCATCGAGGTCTTCATCAGCCCGTCGACGCGGATCGCGCCCTTCTCCACCTCCAGCGGCCACTGCTTGAGCGGCCCGAGCGCGGTCTTGAAGCCGAGTTGGAGCAGCATGGCGTCGCAGTCCAGCTCCACGACCTCGCCCTCGTCCTCGGAGTGAAACAGCACCACCCGCTCGATCTGGCCGTTGCCCGCGACCTCCTTGACCTGGTAGGGCACGTGCACGTCGATCTGCCCCGACGATGCGGCCTGCTCGATCTCCCCGACGGTGACCTCGTGCGCGCGGAAGCCCTCGCGGCGGTGCACCAGCGTCACCCGCTCGGCGGTGTCGAGCAGGTTGAGCACCCAGTCGCAGGCGGAGTCGCCGCCGCCCACGATGACCACCTTCTTGCCCGCGAAGGCCGCCTTCTCGCCCACGAGGTAGTGGGCTCCGCGGCCCTCCCAGGGGGTCATGTCGTAGCCCGGCAGCTTCTTGGGCTCGAAGGCGCCGTGGCCGCCGGCGATGATGATCGTGCGCGACAGCAGGTCGCCCTTGTCGGTGACCAGCCGCAGCACGCCGCCGTCCTCGTACTCCACCCGATCGGCGGTCGTCTCCAGATGCACCGGCACGTCGAACTGCTCGATCGACTGCACCCGCAGCTCCTCCACCAGGTCCTTGGCCACCACCTTCGAAAGGCCGGGCACGTCGTAGATCCACTTCTCCGGGTAGAGCGTGGTGAGCTGGCCGCCGATCTCGGGCAGCGAGTCGATGATCCGGCACGACGCCTCGCGCATCCCCGCCCAGAACGCGGCGATCAGCCCCACCGGGCCGGCCCCGATCACCGTGATGTCGCGGACGTCGTCGCTCACGCGCTCGTCACCTCCGCCGCCACGGGCTCGCCGTCGAGGGCGCCGAGCGCGCGCTCCACCGACGCGGAGATGCAGGTGAAGATCGGCGTCTCGGACTCGGTGTAGGCGCTGGACTCGGTGCCGCGCAGCTCGTGCACGAGGTCGAGGAACTCGCCGGGATCGTGGCCGTTGAACGCAACCACGAACTCCTGGTCGTCGAGGCCGTAGGAGTACGCGGTGTTGATCTCGATGCCGGGGTAGCGGCGCCCGGTCTCGATGTGGCTCCTCATCACCCGCATGCGTTCGTCGGCGGGCAGCGCATACCACGCGCGCTTCTTCCACATCGGGTAGACGAAGAGGTACGTGGCCTCCTCGTTGGGGCGCGGGCCCAGCGGGCGCTCCTCGTCCGAGTAGGGCGACGGCTTGGTCATGGCGAGGTAGGAGTGGGAGATGTCGGCCCAGCGCATGAGGCCGCTCTGGTTGAGCAGCACGTGCAGCTGGTGGATGGGGTCGAGGGTGCGCGCCCAGCTGCGGACCATCAGGTCGGCGTCGCCGCGCGTGCCCACCAGGGAGTAGGCGCGCAGGGCGTGGTCGCCGGCGAACTCGGCGCAGGCGGCGGCGAACTCGCGCTTGTCGCCGGCGCGCTCCTCCGGGGAGCGGCGGCGCCAGGCGGGGTCCACCTTGAGGAAGGTGAACTTGACGAAATGGCGGTCGGACATGCCCCATAGAGTTTGGCAGCATGCGCCGCTCCGTCGTGATCGCGTGCTGCGCGCTCGCGGTCCTCGCGGCCCCCGCGGACGCCGGCGCGCGGGCCCTGATCGCCTACCTCCCAGTCGAGGTGGAGGAGCCCGAGCTGGCCGGCCGCTCGGTCGCCGAGGGCGGCAACCGGCTGATGCTCGACCTCGCGCAGCGCGGCCTGTCCTACGGGCTCATGAGCCCCACCCTCGGCGGCTACGCGCGCCGCCAGGTGATGCTCGACGTGGGCCAGGGCAGTCGCATCTCCACGCGCGCCTACGACGTGGCGGTGCCCCCGCTGCGGCTGCGTCAGACCGCCGGTGGCCGCCGGATCGTCTACTGGCGCGCCGCCGTGCAGCGTGCCGAGGACGCGCCGGGCGAGGCGGTGCCCGGCCTGCTCGCGAGCGAGGTCGAGGAGGCCGGGGGGAGCGTGGCCTACGCCGGCGTGGCGGGCTTCGAGCAGCTCGAGGCCATCTCGGCCGCGGACCGCTCCGGGCGGCTCGGCGAGGTACGGCTGCTCACCTTCGGCGGCTATGCGGACCAGGCGGTCGACCTCTGGGAGCGGTCCGACCTGCTCGTGGCGCAGCTGCCGGGGAACCTCCGCGGCCTCGAGGCGCTCGACGCCCTGCTCGCCGCCAGGCGGCCCGATGACGTGGTGGTGGTCATGCGCGCCCCGCCCGGGGGGCGCCTGCGTCTCCTTCCCGCCGGCACGGCCGGCCCGGGCTTCGACGGCGGCCGCCTGACCTCGCCCACCACCCGCCTGCCCGGCTTCGTGGCCGCCACGGACGTCGCTCCCACCGTGCTGGAGGCACTCGGCATCGACCGGCCCGAGCGAATGAATGGGCGGGCGATGGAGGACGAGCCGGGCGGCAGCCCCGAGGACGTCCGCGCCCTGGCGGACCGCTTCGACGTGGTCACGGGGCGACGCACACCGGTGCTGCGCTGGTCGGCGGTGGCGCTCGGCGCCCTGCTCGTGCTGTTGGTGGCCGTGCGCCGCCGTGCCGGGCTGCGCGAGTGGATGCGGCTCGCGCTCCTCGCGGCACTGTGGCTGCCCGGGGTCGCACTCGTCACCGGCGGCCTGCAGCCCGGCCGCGCCGTCGAGGTGCTCGTGCTCGTGCTGGGATCGCTCGCGCTGGCCGCGGCCACCGACCGGCTGCTGCCCTGGCCGCGGGGGCCGGCGCTCCCGGCGCTGGTGGTGTTCCTGGCGCACGCCGTCGACCTCGCCGCGGGCTCGATCCTCGTGGACTCGTCGCTCGCCGGGCCCAACCCAAAGGGAGGAGCGCGCTTCTACGGCATCGGCAACGAGCTGGAGACGCTGCTGGCGGTGTCCGTGCTGGTGGGCGCCGGCGCGTGGGTGGCGCACCGCGCCGGGCCCCCGGCGGCCCGGGTGCTCGCCGGGGCCTGCATCGTGGCCGGCATCGTCATCGGCGCCGGGCGTCTCGGCGCGGACGTGGGCGGCGTGATCACGCTCGGGGCCGGCGGGGCCGCCGCCGTGGTGGCGGCACTCGCGGCCGGGCGCGGCGGGTTGAGCCGGCGGGCGCTGGCCGTCGCGCTGCTCACGCCCGCGCTGGCGATAGGCGGCCTGGTGGCCATCGATCTCGCCACAGGGGGCGGCGCGCACCTCACGCGTTCGGTGATCGAGGCGGACAACCCCGGCGACCTCGTGGACATCGTGGAGCGTCGCTTTCGCATCTCCTTCGGCGGCCTGGCCG
Organism: Thermoleophilaceae bacterium; assembly: GCA_040901445.1. Taxonomy (GTDB): domain Bacteria; phylum Actinomycetota; class Thermoleophilia; order Solirubrobacterales; family Thermoleophilaceae; genus JBBDYQ01. Next base: position 144,725 of record JBBDYQ010000012.1, read on the forward strand.
GCGGCGGCCTGCCCGCGAGCGTGGGGGTGGCCATCGTCCTGCTGATCGCCTCCGCGATCTGGCACCGGCGCCTGCTGCGCCCTCTCCGCGACGCGCCGGGCCTGCGCGCGGGGATCGTGGGCGCCTGGTTCGCCACCGTGGTCGGCGCGCTGGCGAACGACTCGGGCCCGCTGATCCTGCTGATCGGCGCCGCCTCGCTGCTGCTGGCGCTGGCATACGCCCGCGGGAGCCCCGTGCCGGCCGCGGCGAGCGTCCCGGAAGACCCCGTATAGCGCTCAGCGCGGGACGTTCGGCGTGGGGGGGTCGTCTACCATGTCGAGGTGCGTGTAGGTCTCGTATCCCCGTACTCATACACGTATCCGGGCGGGGTCGGCCGGCATGTGGAGGGGCTCGCCGAAGAGCTCATGCGCCAGGGCCACGAGGTCTCGGTGCTCGCCCCCTACGACCCGGACGACCGCCATGCCCGGATCGCCCACAGGGGCGTTCGCCCCGAGGAGCGGCTCCTGCCCGGCCACGTCGTCGCGCTCGGCCGCACGGTCGGGTTTCCGGCCAACGGCGCTGTCTCGAACCTCGGCTCCACCCCCGCGGTGGCCGCCGCGCTGCGGCGCGAGCTGCGGGCGGGGGACTTCGACGTGGTGCACGTGCACGAGCCCAACGTGCCGCTTGTGAGCTGGCTCGCCACCGAGCACAGCCGGGCCCCGCTCGTCGGCACCTTCCACACCTATTCCACCAGCCACGTCACCAACAGGCTCGCCGCCAACGTGCTCGGCGCGCGCCGGCTCTACAACAAGCTGCACGTGCGCCTCGCCGTGTCCCAGGCGGCGCGCTGGACGGCGGAGCACTTCTACGGCGGGCGCTACCGGGTCGTGCCCAACGGCGTGGACCTCGCCCAGGCACACGGCGGCCCCAAGCCCGCGAGCGACGAGCTGCGGCTGCTGTTCGTGGGCAGGGCCGAGGATCGCAAGGGGCTGCCGGTGGCGCTGCGCGCCTTCGAGGCGCTGCGCGGCGCCGGAATCGCCGCTCGGCTCACGGTGGCGGGCGCCACGGCCGAGGAGGTCGAGCCGCTGCTGCTCGACACCGCGGACGTGCAGGTGGCCGGCCGGGTGAGCGAGAGGGAGAAGTGGCGTCTGCTGCACGAGGCCGACCTGCTCTGCGCGCCGTCGCTGGGGGGTGAGAGCTTCGGCATCGTGCTGGCGGAGGCGTTCGCGTCGGGCACGCCGGTGGTGGCCTCCGACATCGCGGGCTACCGGGATGTGGTGCGCGACCGCGTGGACGGCCTGCTCGTGCCGGCGGGCGACCCCGCAGCTCTCGGCCACGCCCTGCACGACCTCGCGCTCGATCCGCGCCGCCGCGCCCGCATGGGCGCCGCGGCCCGCGAGCGCGCCGAGCGATTCTCGTGGCCGCAGGTGGCGCGCGAGGTCACAGACGCCTACGGCGACGCCGTCGACCTCGCGGCGCAGGCGGCGGCGCAGGGCGCGTCGCGCCCTCGCGCTCTCGCGCTGCGTGCCGGCCTGCGTCCCGCCGACGGCAGCGAGCCCGCGCCCCCGCGCCGCCTCCCGTCCATGGAGCCCGTCCGTGCCGAGTCCTCGCCGCGCCGCCGTGGCCGCCTGGCGCGCCGGGCGCTCACCGCCGTCGGCGCCGTGGCCGGCCTCGGGCTCGGCGTGCTGGCGCTGCAGAACATCGGCATCCGCCCGATCGTGGACGCGCTCATCGCTGCCACGCCCGTGTGGGTGCTGGTTGCGCTGGCCCTCATGTGCGTCTCGATGCTCGTCCGCGCCGAGGCCTGGAACGCGATCCTGCGCGCGGCCCTCCCCGGTGAGCGCGTGCGCCGCCGCGACACCGCACGCGGCACGATGATCGGCGTCCTCATGTCGGCCACGATGCCAGCGCGCCTCGGCGAGCCCTCCCGTGCGCTGATCGTCGCCCGCCGTCTCGGCCGGGTGCGAGAACGCCTGCCCATCGTGCTCGGCACGCTGGTCTCCCAGACATTGCTCAACATCCTCGCGCTCTGCGTCCTCGGCGCGGTCATGTTCGCCACCGTGGGGCTGTTCCAGGGCAACGAGGACAAGCTCGTGCTCGTCACCATCGCGCCGGTTGCGCTGCTGCTCGTGGTGCTGGCGGCGCCCGCGCTGCTGCGACGCGGCAAGCCGTCCCGCTTCGCGCGGCTGCGCCAAGCCGCCGCGATTGCGCGCGCCGCGCTCGTCGACGTCCGCCGCGGTCTCAGCGTCTTCCGCAGCCCGCGGCTGGGTGCATGGGCCGCCACCACGCAGCTCACGGCCTGGGGCATCCAATGGGTCGCCTGCTACGTGCTGCTCGTGGCGCTGGGCCTCGACCACAAGGCGGGCATGGGCGCGGCCGCGGCCGTGCTGTTCGCGGTGAACGTCACCGCCGTGTTGCCGGTCACTCCGTCGAACATCGGCGTGTTCCAGGCGGCCTGCGTGGCCGTGCTGTCGGCATACGGCGTCGGCCACACGGAGGCGTTCGCCTACGGGATCATCCTCCAGGCCGTGGAGATCGCCACGGCGGTGGCCATGGGCATGCCCGCGCTCATCGGCGAGGGCATGACCTGGAAGGACATGCGCCTGCGCGCCCTGCACGCCTCGCCGGTGGAGCTGGCCCGAGGCTCGAGGAGGGGCGCCGAGGCCGCAGAGGCCGCCGAGGCCTAGTCCCGCGGGCGCTCGCCCAGCTCAACGCTCAGGTCCAACCGTTCCCCGTCGCGGAGCACGGTCAGCTCGAGCTCGTCGCCGGGGGCGCGGTCGCGCAGCGCGGCGAACACGTCTTCCACCGCGCGGACGTCGGCGCCCTCGATCGCCACGATCACGTCGCCCCGGCGGATCCGGGCGTCGCTCGCGGGCGTGTCCTCGCCCACCACGGTCACGATCGCGCCGCCCTCGGTGTCGATGTCGAAGCGCTCGGCCACCTGGCGCGTGAGCGGAGCGAGCCCCACACCGAGGAAGGCGTGCTCCACTCGGCCGTCCTCGAGCAGCTCCTCCACGACCTCGATCACGATGGGCGCGGGGATCGCGAAGCCGATCGAGACCGCCTGGCGCTGCGGCGGGATGTAGGCCACGTTGATGCCGATCACCTTGCCGTTCGCGTCCACCAGCGCACCGCCCGAGTTGCCCGGTGAGATCGCCGCATCGGTCTGGAGGAGGCCCACGAGCGCGGGGGTGGTGCCGCCGGTGGGTAGCGAGCGGTCCACGCCCGAGACGATGCCGGCGGTGACCGTCTCCTCGAAGCCGAGCGGGTTCCCGATCGCCACGGCCAGCTCGCCCACCGCCGGCAGGCGGTCGGCGAATTCCGCGGCGGGCAGACCGTCGCGGCGCACCTCGAGCACGGCGAGGTCGGTCCGGGGATCGGTGGCGCGCACCTCGGCGGCCAGCCGCTCGCCGCTGGCGAGTTGCACCTCGACGTCGTCGGCGCCCTCCACGACGTGGTTGTTCGTGACCACGATCCCGTCGCCGTCCCAGATCACGCCGCTGCCCTCCCCGGCGCCCCGCTCGGACTCGGCGAACACGGCCACCACCGAGGGCCGAAGCTCGTCCACGACCTCCGGGATGCGCCCGAACGTGCCCTCGGTCGACGCCGCCGGGGACTGCGCCGGCGCGTCCTCCTCGCCGTCGTCCGTCCCGTCAAGGCTGCAGCCGCCCAGCAGCAGCAGGACGGCGACGATCGCGAGCGCGAGCCGGTGACGCATCGCGCAGGGAGTACCCGATCCGCGAGGATGCACGCCATGTACGAGCAGCTCCGCTACGAGCAGCGCGGACCGGTGACGGTCATCACCATCGACCGCCCCGAGCGGATGAACGCCATCGGGCCCCAGACCCACCGCGAGCTCGTGCATGCCTGGGACCGCTTCCGCACCGACGACGACGCTCTGGTGGCCGTGCTCACCGGTGCGGGCGACCGCGCCTTCAGCGCGGGCGGCGACCTCAAGGCGGCGTTCGAGGCGAGCCGCCCGTGCCCACCACGCCGGAGGAGATCGCCGCGCACGACCGCGGCGAGCGGCCGGGCATCCTCGGCCCTTCCCGCTGGACCGACGTCTACAAGCCCACCATCGCCGCGGTCAACGGGCTGGCGTATGCGGGTGGGCTCGAGTGGGTGTGCTGGACCGACCTCGCGGTCGCCGACGAGCACGCCACGTTCGGCGTCACCTGCCGGCGCTGGAACATCGGCCTGGCCGACGGCGGCACCCAGCGGCTGCCGCGCATCGTGGGCTTTCGCCGGGCGATGGAGCTGATCATCACCGGTCGGGTGATCGACGCCGAGGAGGCCCTGCGCATCGGGCTGGTGAACGAGGTGGTGCCTAGCGGCACCTGCGTCGACCGCGCGGTCGAGCTGGCCGAGCGCATCGCCGCCCTGCCGCAGCCCGCCATCCGCACGGACAAGGAGGCTGCCGTGCGCGGCTTCGGCCGGCCACTGGACGAGGGCCTGCGCATCGAGGCGGAGTGCTTCAACCGCCTGCTCTCCTCGCCCGAGATCCTCGAGGGCCTGCGCCGCTTCAACGAGCGCGACCACCCGGACCGCATGCCCGGCGGCGAGCCCGCGACGCCGGGGCTCAGCCGCCCCGCTTCCGGCTGACCGGCATCGACATCAGCGGCGGGCGGTGACACGCAGTCGAAGGAGGCATCGTCGAAGGGCCACGAAGAAGCCCACCTGACCTCCGGGAGGCGCTTCTGCCCCGCCTCCAAGAGAGCCGGCTCCGGCTCGACCGCGACCACATCCGAGGCCCCCGCCGCCAGAGCCGCACTCGCCGCGTTCCCGGTGCCCGCACCCACGTCGAGCACGCGCAAGCCGGCCAACGGAGAGCACCGCTCCACCAGCAGGTCCGCGGCGGGCTGGAGCTCGCCCGCGATCCGGGCGTAGTCCCCGAGCGCCCAGACGCTCGTGCTCAGCCGGCCACCTCGGCGGAGGCGCGGTCCATGCCCTCCTCCTCGGTGCCGCCCTCGTCAGGGTCGTCCTCGGGGGGCAGCTCCCCGCCGCGCTCGGTGCCGGCGATCAGCTCGTCGGGCGCCTTCTCCTTCGGCACGAAGCCGGACTTCATCCCGAAGTACACCGCCTGCGGATGGTGCGCCACGATCGCGACCGTGGACTGCTCGGGCATCACGGCGTAGCCGTCGGACAGGGACATCCCGATCTCCTCGAGCTCCAGCAGCCGCCACACCTTCTCGTGCTCGGACTGCTCCGGGCACGCCGGGTAGCCCCACGAGTAGCGCCGGCCCTGGTCGAGCTCGACGCCCAGCCCGCGCCGCGCCTCTGCGTGCAGCCACTCCGCGAGGCCCTCGGCCGACTGCACGCCCAGCCCGTGGGTGAAGAGCTGCTCGGCGAACTCGCCGTCCTTCTCGAGTCGCGCCATGACCTCTGTGACCTCGGGCCCGACCGTGACGCCCTGGAGCGCCACCACGTCGCGCTCGCCGGAGTCCAGCGGGCGGTAGAAGTCCGCCAGGCAGATGCGGTCGTGCTTGGGCTGGCGCGGGAACACCAGGCGCTCGAGCTCGACGTCGGGATCCGACGGGTCGAACACCACCAGCTCGTTGCCGTCCGCGTTGGCCGGGAAGTAACCCAGCCGCGCGCGCGGGTGCAGGTAGTCCTGCTCGCGCCACATGCGCTCGAGACGCGGCTGGAAGTCCTCGTTCACGAGCTTCTGCCACGCCTCGCCCTTCACGCCGCGCCCGCCCCAGTGCAGCTTGAACAGCACGTGGCGGTCGAGGTAGGGGAAGACGTCGTCGAAGGGCACGTCCACCTCCCGCACGCCCCAGAACGGCGGCTTCGGGATCGGCGTGTCGGTGCGCACGGAGGAGCGCACGGAATCGTCGGTGGTGGGGGGTGAGTCGTCCACCACAACGGGCTTCTCGCGCAGCTTCCGTGCCTCGTCGCGCATCCTGGTGACGAGCGCCTCGCGCGCGTCTCCCTCGATGAGCTCGTCCATCGTGGCCAGACCCTGGAAGGCGTCCTTGCAATAGAAGACGCCCGGCCCGTAGGTGTCGTCGGACTCCTTGCCGTGCGGGTAGAGGATGCGCCGGCCGAAGTCGCGGTTGATGGCGGCGCCGCCCACCAGCAGCGGGAACTCCAGCCCGCGCTGATGCAGCTCCTGCACGCACAGCGGCATCTGCTTGGAGGTGGACACCAGCAGCGCGGACAGCCCGATGGCGTCCGCCTCGTGCTCCACGGCGGCGTTGATGATCGTGTCCACCGGCACCTGCTTGCCGAGGTCGATCACCGTGTAGCCGTTGTTGGTGAGGATCGTGTTGACCAGCGACTTGCCGATGTCGTGCACGTCGCCGAACACGGTGGCGATCACGACCTTGCCCTTCGTGTGGTCGGCGGCGCGCTCGAGGTAGTTCTCGAGCTGCGCGACCGCGCGCTTCATGACCTCGGCCGACTGCAGCACGAACGGCAGGATCAGCTCGCCGGCGCCGAACTTGTCGCCCACCTCCTTCATGGCGGGCAGCAGCACGTCGTTCAGCGTGGGGACGGCGCCGATCTTCTCCACCGAAGCGTCGATCCAGCCCTCCACGCCCTCCTTGCGGCGGCGCAGGATGTGCCAGTGCAGCGCCTCCTCGGGCCCCATGCCCTCGGTGGGGTCGGCGGCCTCGTCCTCCTCCTCCTCGCCCTTCTCCTCGAAGTGCCCGATGAAGCGCTCCAGCGCGTCCTCGCGCTTGTTGAAGACCAGGTCGTCGGCCAGCTCGCGCTCGTTCTCGGCGATCTCGCCGTAGGGCTTGATGTGGTTCGGGTTGACCATGGCCAGGTCGAGCCCGGCCTCCACACAGTGGTGGAGGAAGACGGAGTTGAGCACCGCGCGGGCGCCGGGCGACACGCCGAATGACACGTTCGAGACGCCCAGCGAGGTCTTCACGCCGGGGATCTCGGCCTTGATCCGGCGGATGCCCTCGATCGTCTCGACGGCGGACGGCTTCCACTCGTCGTCACCCGTGGTCAGCGTGAAGGTGAGCGCGTCGAAGACCAGCGACTCGCGGTCCAGGCCGTGCTCGTCGCAGGCCAGCTCCACGATCCGCTGCGCGATCTCGACCTTGCGGTCGGCCGTCTTCGCCATGCCGACCTCGTCGATCGTCAGTGCGATCAGCGCCGCGCCGTGCGCCTTGGCGATGGGCGCCACCGTGTCGAGCTTGTCGCGGCCCGCCTCGAGGTTCACCGAGTTCACGATCGCCCGGCCGGGGATCTGCTCCAGCGCCATCTTGATCACGTCGGGCTCGGTGGAGTCCACCTGGATCGGCGCCGGCTGGGACAGCGACACGCGCTTGACCACCTGCCGCATCTGCTCGTCCTCGTCCTGGCGCTCGGTGAGCGCCACGCAGACGTCGAGCACGTGCGCGCCGCCGGTGACCTGGTCCTCGGCCACCTGCACGAGCCCGTCGTAGTCGTCGGCCAGCAGCAGCTCCTTGGCCTTGCGCGAGCCCTGCGAGTTCACGCGCTCGCCCACCAGCGTGGGGCGCGGCTCCTGCACGAGCGGCGTGGCGGTCATCATCGACGAGAGCAGCGACTTGTCGGCCTCAGGGCGCGGGCCCGCCTCGCGGCCGCCCACGCGCTCTGCGATCGCGGCGATGTGCTCGGGCGTGGTGCCGCAGCAGCCGCCCACGATCGACACGCCGAAGCGCTCCACGAACTCTCCGAGCGTGTCGGCCAGCGGCTCGGGCTTCTCGGGGAAGATGGTCTCGCCCTCGGGGCCCTGGAGCGGCAGCCCGGCGTTGGGGATGCAGTGGACGGGGAGGGGGGAGTGCTCGCCGAGGTAGCGGATGGCGTCGCGCATGTCCTCGGGCCCTGTGGAGCAGTTGAGCCCGATGACCTGGACGTCGAGCGCGGTGAGCGTGGTGAGCACCGCCTGGATGTCGGTGCCCAGCAGCATCTTGCCGCCGTTGGGCAGCAGCGAGACCGAGCACTGGATCGGCAGCGTCCTGCCGGTGAGCTTGAAGGCCTCGCGCGCGCCGAAGATGGCGGCCTTGACCTCGAGGATGTCCTGCGCCGTCTCGATTATCAGCAGGTCGGCGCCACCCTCCACCAGGCCCTGGGCCTGCTGGGTGAAGACCTCGAACAGCTCCCCGAAGGTGACCTTGCCCAGCGTCGGATCGTCGGAGGCCGGCAGGTGCCCGGTGGGACCGATCGACCCGGCCACGAAGCGATCCTCGCCCGCCGCCTTGCGCGCGATCTGGGCGGCCTTGGTGTTGATCTCGAGCGTGTGCTCGCCCAGGCCCCACTCCTCGAGCTTCAGCCGCGAGGCCTGGAAGGTGTCGGTCTCCAGCACCTCGGCGCCGGCGTCGAGCATCGAGGCGTGCACGCCCTCGATCACGTCGGGCCGGTTGAGCACGAGCGCCTCGTGGCACTTGCCCTTCAGCCCTCCGTAGTCCTCCTCGGTCAGCTCGAACTGCTCGAGGGTCGCTCCCATGCCGCCGTCGAAGACGACGACCCGCCGCTTGATGGTGTCGAGGTAGTCGCGCATGCGCAGACGATCCTATCGCAACCTTGACACAACCACGTCAAGGTTTGCCTTGGGTACGCTGCGCTCGTCATGTCCGTCGCCCTGGTATCCGGTGCGAGCCGCGGGATCGGCCGCGACACCGCGCGGCAGCTCGCGGAGCGCGGCTACACGGTGATGGTGAGTGCGCGCGACGAGCGCACCGCCCGTCACGCGGCCGACGAGATCGAGGGCGACACTCGCGCGCTCCAGCTCGACGTGGCCGATCCCGCGAGCATCGAGCGGGCGGCCGCCCGGCTTGCCGCCGACCCCGGCCGGCTCGACGTGCTCGTGAACAACGCGGGGATCGGCGGCGACTTCGGGGTGGCTGGAGCCGATCCGGACTTCGAGAAGATCCAGCTCGCGCTCGACACGAACTTCTTCGGCGCGTACCGGCTCGCCATCGCCCTCCTTCCGCTCCTGCGCGCGAGCGAGCACCCGCGGATCGTGAACGTGTCGAGCGGCATGGGCGGGATCGCGGAGATGGGCGGCTGGTCGCCCGGCTACCGCGTGTCGAAGGCGGCGCTCAACGCGATGACCCGCATCCTCTCGACCGAGCTGGCCGACGACGGCGTGCTCGTGAACTCCGCCTGCCCGGGCTTCGTCGACACCGACATGGGCGGGCCGCTCGGCGCGAAGAAGCCGGTGGAGGACGGCGCGGCGGGCGTCGTCTGGCTCGCCACGTTGCCCGACGACGGCCCCAGCGGCGGCTTCTTCCGCGACGGCGAGCCGGTCCGGTTCTGAGTCAGCGGATGGTCACGTAGCTGCTGCCGCGTCTGACGATGACGCGTTCGCAGTCGCGGCTGATTCGGTCGCCGATCGCCCAGCGCCTCTTCCTCGCCCGCCGCACGGTCGAGACGCACCTGACCAGCGTCTACCGCAAGCTTGGCATCGGCGGCCGGGAGGGGCTGGCGTCCGCCCTCGACGCCGGGCGTGGGCGGCGCCGTGGAGTGGCGGCCGGCGGATGACGTGGTCGGCTATCGCCTGGGCCGGCGCACGACTCTGAACACCGGGCTGCGCTTGAAGCCGGCGTTGCCCGCCTCGTCGGCGGCCCGGGCGCGGATGCGGTAGCGGCCGGGGCGCAGCGCGCGGCGGCCGATCCGGCCGCTGAAGCGCACGGTGGTCGTGCCCGCGCGCACGTCACGGCGCAGCGTGCCGCGGCGCACCGAGGCGGTGCAGCGGCGGCGGCGCAGCTCCCGCCTGACGAGCGCCCGGTTCCCCGCCCGGCGGCCCAGCTCGCGGCGCACCTCGCGCTCGGCGCGGCGCAGCCGTGAGCGGTTGGAGGCGAAACAGCGCAGCCGGCCGCGGCTGCGCAGCCTGACGCCGCGCACGAGCTGGAGCACGTCGAGCCGGACGCCGGCCGCCTCGGACAGCCGGAAGCGGATGGTGCCGCCGAGCCGGACCCGGCGTTGTGCCGAGACGGGTGTGGAGCGTCGGGACACCGCGAAGCGGCGCGTGACCAGGAGCCGGCCGACGAAGCGCGGAGCCGTGGTGTCGGCCTGCGTGCTGCCCGCGGGGGGAGCACCCGTATCGGCTGGGGCCGCGGGCCCGGCCGGCGTGGTCGCGCCGCCGGAGGATCCCGGCGCGGTCGTCCCGCCGCCGGTAACCGGCGGGGGGAACGGCGTCGGATCGCACGCGTCGCCGGTGCCGTCGGCGTCGGCGTCGGCCTGGCCGGAATTGGCGACCGTGGGGCAGTTGTCGGTGGTGTCGTCCTCGCCGTCGTTGTCGTCGTCGGCGTCGCAGACGTCCCCCTGCCCGTCGCCGTCGAGGTCCTCCTGTCCGGGGTTGTCCTCCAAGGGGCAGTTGTCAGCGGCGTCCTCGAGTCCGTCGCCGTCGGGATCGCGGTACTCGAAGGCGCCGGCGTCGCAGTGCGTGTCATCGGGGCGCGCGAAGCCGCGCTGATCCGTGTCGTCGGGGGCTCCGGCCGGACAGCCCGCCCCCGTGTGGACGTCGAGCGCGGGCGACGGGGGCACCGAATCCGGCGAGATCGCGTGCGTCTCGGTGAAGCCGCCGTTGTCCGCGAGCGGCTCGAGCTGTGGATCCGTGCCGTGCTGGTCGCCGTTGGCAAGGGCGGCCGTGGGGCAGTCCGCGTCGTTGTCGGCCTCGACGTTGTTGCCGTGTGAGGTGAACCCGGTCGCCGATCCGCAGTTGTCCGTGTTGGCGAGGATCGACGCCCCGAACTCCACGGTCCCCGTCACGCGGCTGATCCCGTCGCCCGAGCCGCCGGCGGTGTTGTCCGCGATGGTCGACTGCTCGATCTCCGTCACCCCGCCCGAGACCCTGATTGCCCCCCCGTCCGCCAGGCTGTCGTTGCCGCTGAGCGTGGAATTCACGACTCTGAGGTCGCCGAAGCTCACGATCCCACCGCCGCTGCTGAACGCTCCCGTGTTGCCGCTGACCGTCGAGCGCCGGAGTGTCAGGGTCGCGGAGCCTGCTCGGAACAGGCCACCGGCAGTGTCCGCCGTATTCCCGACGATGGCGGTGTCCTCGATCTCGACCGTGCCATTTGACGCTGAGATGCCGCCCGCGAAGGAGTTACCGCCCGAGGCGGTAGCCACATTCGAGTCGAACGTCGAGCGGCGCACCGTGAGGGAGTGAGTGGCACCGCCGCTGTACTCGAGCCCGCCCCCCGACGGCGCACCCCCGTCTACTGCGCCATCGAGTGTGTTGGCGGAGATCGACGCGTCCTCGATCAGGACCGTCGAGTTGAAGCTCGTCGCGATGCCTCCGCCGTCCACCGGCAGTGTTGTCGACTCAACGTCGTTGCCCGTGACGACGACACGCCGCAACGTGAGGTCGATGTTGCTGCCCGTGTTTATTCCGCCGCCCGACTCATCGGTCACGTCGCCCCCGGTGATCGTGAGATCCTCGAGCGTGACCACTTGGAAGTTGTCGATGAAGAAGGCGCGATCGCCGATGGTCTGTTCGATCGTGGTCGTGCCCGCGCCGGCACCGTGGATCGCCACGGTGTCGAGCAGGTCGAGGTCGCCGTGGGCCGCGTCGGTCCCGCCGCCGTCGGCGATCGTCAGCGTCACCGTCCCCGCCGGGATGACGATCTCGTCGTCCTCCGCAACGCTCGCGTTCGACTCCATCACCGCCGCGCGCAGCGTGCAGTTGCCCGCGCCGTCGTCGCAACTGCCGTCGATCCCCGCGTCCGGGGCGTCCGCCGCCCCCGGCGTCACGTTGTACGTGGCGGCCTGCGCGGTCCCGGCCGCGATCAGCATCGCCGCCGCCGTGGCGAGGATCGCGCGGAAGATGAGAGCACCCATGGGGCGACCGTAGGACCGCCTGGGGTAGGGCACAGTGTCATCCGGGTCTCAACCTGGTCTCAACCAGGCAATCGACGCCGCACCACGAGACCGCACCTACACTGGCCGTCGATGAAGCGACTCGCGGCACTGGCGCTCGCCACGGCGCTCCTCGCGCTCCCGGGGCAGGCGCTCGCCGCCGACCCGCTGCTGCGCTCGCAGCAGTGGAACCTCGACATGGTCGAGGCCGACGCCGCCCACGCCACATCCACGGGTCGCGGCGCCGTGGTGGCCGTCATCGACTCGGGCGTGAACCTCTCCCACCCCGACCTCGCCGGGCGGCTGCTCGCCGGCCGCGACTTCGTGGACGGCGACTCCACGCCCCAGGACGGCGACGGGCACGGCACGCACATCGCGGGCATCGTCGCGGCCAGCAGCGGCAACGGGGAGGGTGTGGAGAGCGTCGCCCCGGACGCCCAGATCCTGCCGCTGCGGGTGCTCGACGACAACGGCGAGGGCTTCACCGAGGACGTGGTGGCGGCCGTCGACTACGCCGTGGCCCAGGGCGCCGACGTCATCAACCTCAGCCTGTCCTCCACGCTCCCCTTGCTCGGCGACCTGCTCGACCCGACCTTCGGGCGAGCCATCGACCGCGCGCTCGACCGTGGAGTGATCGTGGTCGCCGTGGCCGGCAACAGCAGCCTGCCGATCTGCGAGAGCCCCAGCGGCCAGGGACGCCTGCTGTGCGTCGGGGCCGTCGACCGCCGCCGCCAGCGCAGCGCCTACTCGAGCTTCGGGCTCGGCCTCGGGCTGATGGCTCCCGGGGGCTCGGCTGCGCCGGCGGAGGGTGAGAACATCCTCTCGACCTACACCAGCCCGCTCTACGAGGAGGTCGCCGGCACCTCGCAGGCCTCCCCCCATGTGGCCGGCGTGGCCGCGCTGCTCGTTTCCAGGGGCGTGCACGGCCAGGCCGCGGTGCGGCGCATCCTCGCCACGGCGAGCGACTCCGGGTCCCCGGGCCCGGACATCGTCTACGGCGCCGGGATCGTGAACGCCCGCCGGGCGGTCGCGGGCCTGCCGCGCGACGCCGGCGAGATCCGACCCGAGCCTCCCTCGCAGGATCCTTCCGCCAGCCCGCGGTCGGGCGGCTCGGCCGTGCGCATCTCGGTGCCCCGGCGCCAGCGCCTGCGCGCGGTGCTGCGCCGCGGGATCCTCGTGCGCTGTCGCGCCGCCGGCGCCGGCCGCTGCACCGTGAGCGCCACCCGCCGCGGTCGCCGGGTCGCGCGCGGCTCCAAGCGCCTGCGCGCGGGCCGCACCACGAGCTTCCGGGTTCGCATCCGGCGGGGGAGCCGGCGCTCCCTGCGCCGCGGCACGCGGCTGCGCCTGACGATCCGCGCGCCGGGCGCAGGTCCCGTGCGGCGCACGGTCATCCTGAGATGACGTCGGCTCTGCGCCGCTGACGCGCCTCAGCCCGCGGGCGGCTCGATGCGCAGCACGCGGTCATCGCCCTCGCGGGGCGAGCCGCGGCCGTCGGTGTTGTTCGTGAGCGCGTAGAGGAAGCCGTCGGGCCCCTCCACCACGCTGCGCAGCCGCCCGTACTCGCCCTCGAACAGCGGCTCGTCGAGCTCCACCGCGTCGCCGTCGAAGCGCAGCCGGCGGATCTGCTCGCCGGCCAGGCAGGCCACGAGGAAGTCGCCCGTCCAGGCGGAGCCCTCCGTGCGCACGAACGTGGCGCCCGAGGGCGCTATGGAGGGCGTGTACACCGCCAGCGGCGCGGCGAAATCGCCGTGTTCGGAGCCGGTCACCTCCGGCCAGCCGTAGTTGGAGCCCTCGTTCAGCAGGTTCATCTCGTCCTCGCCGGAGGGCCCGTGCTCGGCCTCGTACAGCCTCTCTGTGCCGGGCTGCCAATCGAGCCCCTGGGGATTGCGGTGGCCGAGGGTGAAGACCTCCGGGCGCCCGCCGTCTTCGCGGGCACGCGCGGCCGCCAGGCGCAGCACCTTGCCGTTGAGGCTCTCGGGATCCTGCGACAGCTCCGGGTGCGAGGCGTCGCCGGTGGTGATGTAGAGGTCGCCGTCGGGGCCGAAGCGCAGCCGCCCGCCGTCGTGGATCGGGGCGGCCGCGATACCCGTGACGATCGTGGCCTCCTCCTCGAGGCGGTCGCCCTCCAGCCGGTAGCGGGCCACCTCGTTGCCGTCCTCCACGGTTCGGTACAGGTAGACGAAGCCGTTGTCCTCGAACTCCGGGTCCACGGCCAGGCCCAGCAGGCCGCCCTCGCCCACGTTCGCGACAGCCACGTCGGCAAGGGTCTCCTGCGTGTCCAGCAGCTTCACACGCCCGGGCCGTTCGGTGATCAGTGCGCGCCCATCCGGGAGGAAGGCGATCTCCCAGGGCACCTCCAGCCCCTCGGCGACCGTCTCGACGCGCGGTTCCGACGGGCGCTCCACGCCGGTCGTGGCCTGCGTCTCCGCGCGGGTGGGGGTGTGTTCCCGATCGTCGCCGCCGCACCCCGACAGGAGGGCCAATCCCACGATGGAGCACTCGACCAAGCGTCGAAACACAGCACCCGAAATCTTCGACACGTGGCTAAAGACCCCCTGAAGTCCTGGACCTACCTTGACCCGGTCCACCGACGGAAAGGGACCCATACCCATGAATCTCAACGAGCTCACCACGAGCGTCGAGGCGGTGACCGGCGGCCTGGACGTGACCTGGATCATCGTTGCGACGGTCCTGGTCATGTTCATGCAGGCGGGCTTCGCCTTCCTCGAGATCGGTTTCTCCAGGGGCAAGAACGCCGGCGCCGGAGTCGCGAAGATCCTCGCGAACTTCTCGATCGCCTCGATCGCCTGGTGGGGGATCGGATTCGGCCTCGCCTTCGGCGGGGCGGGCGCAATCGCGGGTAGCGACGGCTTCTTCTTCGGCTACGGCCAGCAGATCGGCAGCGCGGCCGAGATCGAGGCGGAGGCGTTCGGCATCGCCGGGATCGCCGACGGCTCGACGTCCGCGTTCATGATCTTCCAGTTCATGTTCTGCGCCGTGTCGCTGGCCATCGTCTGGGGCACGACGCTGGAGCGGATCAAGTTCTCGGCGTACGTGATCTACGCGGTGGTGTTCGCCGCGCTGATCTACCCGCTCGGGGCGCACTGGATCTTCGGCGGAGGGTTCCTCGCCGAGATCGGAAACGGCGTGCAGGACTTCGCCGGCTCCACCGTCGTGCACCTCGTGGGCGCCACGGGCGCGCTGGCGGCCCTGCTTCTGCTGGGCCCCCGCAAGGGCAAGTACGGGCCCGACGGCAAGCCGCGGGCCATCCCCGGGCACTCCATGCCGCTCGTGGGCCTGGGCGTGCTGATCCTGTGGCTCGGCTGGTTCGGCTTCAACGCCGGCTCCACGCTGGGCGTGGCGGACAACCGCTTCGCCGAGGTGATCCTGGTCACCCAGTTGGGCGCCGCGGGAGGCGTGATCGCCGCCTCGCTGCTCACCTGGATGAAGACAAAGGCGCTCGACGTCGGCATGTCCGGCAACGGCGCGATCGCCGGCCTGGTGGGCATCACGGCGCCGTCGGGCTACGTCGAGTTCTGGGCGGCGCCGATCATCGGCGCGGTCGCGGGCGTGGTCGTGGTCTACGGCATCCTGTTGATCGACCGCAAGCTCGACGACCCGGTCGGGGCGCTGTCGGCGCACGGGCTCGCGGGCATCTGGGGCACCCTGGCCTGCGGCCTGTTCACCTCGCCGCGGCTGGCCGGGTACAACGGCATCGGCGACGCCGGGCTGTTCTACACGGGCAGCTTCGAGCAGCTCGGCGTCCAGGCGGTCGGCGTGGGCGCGGCGTTCGCGGCGGTGTTCGCACTCTCGTACGCGACCTTCGCCATCATCAAGGCGACGATCGGGCTGCGGGTGAGCGAGGCCGAGGAGGAGGCCGGGCTCGACATCGCCGTGCACGGCATGTACGGCTATCCGGAGCAGTTCATCCCGGATGCCGAGTACGGGCACGGCTCCACCGGTCCGGCGGCCCCGGCCTTCGGGCGCGAGTCCACCCCGGCCACGATGTCGCCGGCGACGGCGACCGAGGTGACGGCATGAAGATGGTCGTCGCATACATCCGGCACGAGTCGTTCGAGCCCATCCGCCAGGAGCTGGCGGAAGCGGGCTTCCCGAGCCTCTCGATCACCGAGGTGAAGGGATCCGGGCGCCAGAAGGGGATCACCGAGCACTACCGCGGCTCGGAGATCGCCATCCACCTGCGGCCGAAGCTGAAGGTGGAGTGCGTGGTGGACGACGCGGACGTGGACACGATCGTCGCGACGGTGCTGCGCCACGCCCGCACCGGCTCGGTGGGGGACGGGAAGGTGTTCCTGGTCCCCGTCGAGGACGCCATCAGGATCCGCACCGGCGAGTCGGGGGCCGAGGTCCTGCAGGCCCACGAGTCGCAGGAGGTCTCGAGCTGAGCGCAGCTCCGGATCGGATCCCCGGCACGCGCGGCGCCCACCTGGAGATGGTGGGCGCCGTGCTGGCGGGGGAGGGGCTCACGCGCGTGGCGGAGATCGCCTCCGCGCACGCCGGCGCGCCCGTCGCGGTGATCGTGCCGCGGCTGGGCGCGCCGGCGGAGTCCTGGCGCGCCTACGACCGCTACGTGGCCGGCCGGCTCGGCGGCGGCAGCCCCGAGCGCCCGCGTGACGTCACCGCCGAGGTGCCGATCGTGTCGGGGTCCGACGAGCTCGGCGCCGTGCTGCTGCTGGGCCGCGGCGGGGTCGACGCCGGGGAGTACCTCCACCTGGCGGCGGTTGCGGCGCTCACCGAGGTGGCCGTGGCGGAGGCGCGCGACGAGACCGAGCAGACACTGCGCGGCGCCTTCATCGAGGAGCTGCTGGGCCGCGAGGACATCGAGGCCGCCGACGTGGTGCGCCGCGCCGCCCGCCTGGGCTGCGACCTCAGCGGCGGCGCCACCGCTCTGTGCGCCGAACCCGGCGACCGCCCTCCGGGGCGCGTGGTGGCGCTGATCGCAGCCGAGGCGCCGGGGTCGCTGGCCCAGCCCGTGCGGGGGCGGGTGTATGCGCTGCTTCCCGGCGATCCCGCCGATGCGCGCCGGGTGGCCGCCCGCGTGAGCCGGCAGGCGCCGGTCGGCATCTCCTCGCGCTACTCCGACCCCGCCGACGTGCGCCGCGCGCTCGAGGAGGCGGAGCTGGTGCTCGAGGTGACCGCGCAGGGGGGCACGCCGCCGGGCGAGGAGATCGGCGAGGGCACCTACCGGCTGCTGTTCCGCGTGCTGGCCAGCCATCCGGAGGAGGTGCGCAGCTTCTGGGAGGACACCGTGGCGCCGATCGCCCGCTACGACGATCAGTACTCCAGCGACCTGCTCGGCACGCTCGGGGCCTACCTCGGCCACAACTGCAACATGAACGCCACGGCGCAGGCGATCCACGCCCATCGCCACACGGTCGCCTACCGCCTGGAGCGCATCCGCGAGCTCTGCGGCCTCGACCCGTTCACGAGCGAGGACCGCGAGCGCCTGGGCCTCGGGCTCAAGGCCCATCGCATCATCGCGCCGCGTCGTCCGCGATGACAGATGGGCGAACAGCCGACATCGATCTTTGGACACGTGGACAATGACGGCCGCGCCCACTCTTCCTAGCGTGATCGCAGACCCCTTCAAGGAGGCACTCGCACCCATGCCCAAGATCCGCCAGCACAACGTGACCGCCGCCCGCTGGAGCCCCAACGGCAGCAGCCTCGGCGCGATCGACCTCACCCAGCCGTCCAGCTACCCCTTCGGCCAGAACGTCTTCACCGTCTCCGCCCAGCGCCAGCGCCTCCCGGAGGACGTCTTCACCCGCCTGCAGCGCACGCTCGAGCAGGGCGAGGCGCTCGACCCCTCGCTCGCCGACGCGGTCGCGCTCGCCATGAAGGAGTGGGCACTCGAGCGCGGGGCCACCCACTTCACCCACGTCTTCCAGCCGCTCACCGGCCTCACCGCCGAGAAGCACGACTCCTTCTTCAACCCCGCCGCCGACGGCCTCGCCCTCGCCGAGTTCTCCGGCAAGGAGCTCATCCAGGGCGAGCCCGATGCCTCCTCCTTTCCCACGGGCGGCGTGCGCGCCACCTTCGAGGCGCGCGGCTACACGGCCTGGGACCCCACGAGCCCCGCCTTCATCCTCGAGAACCCCAACGGCGCGCTGCTGTGCATCCCCACCGCCTTCGCCTCCTGGACCGGCGAGGCGCTCGACGCCAAGATCCCGCTGCTGCGCTCGATGGACGCGCTCTCGCGCTCCGCCGTGCGCGCGCTGAGGCTGCTGGGCGACGAGCGCGCCCAGCGCGTGTTCACCACGGTCGGGCCCGAGCAGGAGTACTTCCTGATCGACGAGCAGTACTACTTCGAGCGCCCCGACCTCATCAACACGGGCCGCACGCTGTTCGGGGCCAAGCCGCCCAAGGGCCACGAGCTCGACGACCACTACTTCGGCGCCATCCCCGAGCGGGTGCTGGCGTTCATGATGGAGTCGGAGCTCGAGCTGGCCAAGCTCGGCGTGCCGGTCAAGACGCGCCACAACGAGGTGGCTCCGGGCCAGTACGAGATCGCCCCGATGTTCGAGACCTCGAACGTCGGTTCCGACCACCAGCAGCTCACGATGCAGGTGCTCCAGAGCGTGGCGCGCAAGTACGGCCTCGTCTGCCTGCTGCACGAGAAGCCGTTCGCCGGCGTCAACGGGTCGGGCAAGCACAACAACTGGTCGATGGGCACCGACACCGGCCACAACCTGCTCGAGCCGGGGGACACGCCCGCCGACAACATCAACTTCCTGTTCTTCTGCGCTGCCGTGATCAAGGCCGTGGACAAGCACCAGGGACTGCTGCGGGCGTCGGTGGCCAACATCGGCCAGGACCACCGCCTCGGCGCCAACGAGGCGCCGCCGGCGATCATCTCGATCTTCCTCGGCGCGGAGCTGGAGAAGGTCTTCGAGGCGATCGCCTCGGGCGAGGGCGACCCTCACACGCCGGCGTCGGTGCTCGGGCTGGGCACGCCGGTGCTGCCCCCGCTCCCCATGCACGGCGGCGATCGCAACCGGACCTCGCCGTTCGCCTTCACCGGCAACAAGTTCGAGTTCCGGGCGCTCGGGTCGAGCATGTCGCTGGCGTTCCCGAACACGGTCCTCAACACGATCGCGGCCGAGGCCATCGACGAGCTCGCCGACGAGCTGGAGGCGCGCAGCGGCGACGACCTCGCCGAGAACGTGACCGCCGTCGTGCGCGACGCCTACGTGGGCGCCAAGCGCGTCGTCTTCGGCGGCGACAACTACTCGGAGGAGTGGCACGCCGAGGCGGAGCGGCGCGGCCTCTCGAACTTGCGCACCACGCTCGACGCGCTGCCCGAGGTGCTGACCGACGACTCGGTCGCGGCGTTCGAGAACTACGACGTGCTCAACCGCCGCGAGCTGGAGTCGCGCTTCGAGGTGTGGGTGGAGCAGTACACGATGCGCGCCAACATCGAGGCGGAGACGGCCGCCGACATGGCCCGCACGATGCTCCTGCCGGCCGCGCTGCGGCACGTGGCGCTGCTGGAGTCCGCGGGCATGACCGAGCTGGCGGCGGAGGCCCGCGAGCTGGCGGGGCGGTTCGCCGCCGCCACGCGCGAGCTGGAGGCGGCCAACGAGTACCCCGACGGGGTGGAGGGGCTGGAGCTCGCGGTCCACGCCCGCGACGGGCAGCTCACCGCGCTGGCCGGCGTCCGGGAGCTCGGCGACGAGCTCGAGCGCATCGTGGCCGACGACCTCTGGCCGCTGCCGCGCTACGCGGAGATCCTGTTCATCAAGTAGGGCGCGCGCCGGCACGCGCTTCTCCGGCATTCCGGCGCATACTTTCGCCGATGGCGACTCCGCCCGCAGGGCTCTGCGACTCCTGCCGCCACCAGCGCGTGGTCGGCACCACCCGGGGCTCGCGCTTCTCGATGTGCGAGCGCTCCAAGTCCGACCCGTCGTTTCCGAAGTACCCGCGGCTGCCGGTCCTGGACTGCCGCGGGTACGAAGATGGGACAAACGCGAAAGTAAGTGGCGCACCGCCCCGTTGAAGCTGTGACAATCGCCGGCGGGGAGGACTCGAATGGAACGAGCGGGAAATCGCAGCAAGCTGATCGCGGGCATCGGTTCGGGCCTGGCAACGGCGCTCGTCATCGCGCTCGCGCCGTCCGCGCACGTGGAGCGCGACCCGGTGTTCCAGAGCCCCGAGCCGGACGCTTCCGTGGTGCCGGCAGCCGGCGGCGACTTCGTGCAGGCCCGCACGCTGCGGGATCCCGCCCGCGGCCTCGCCGGCTTCCGTCGCTACGCCACCCGGCACTGGGACGAGGTGGCCGACGAGCGCCGCCAGGACGGCCTGCTGGTGCGCTTCGCACGACTGTCCGAGAGCCAGCAGCGCTCGGCGCTCAGCCATCTCGCCGGGCTGCGCGAGCAGCACGAGGGCCCCGGCGCCGAGGAGCTCGGCCTCACCGACGCTCGGCTCACGGCGGAGGAGACGATCGTCGTCTGCCGCCCGGACTCGATGGAGCGGCTGCGCACCTCGGTCGGCCAGGAGACGTTGTCTGCATCGCCGCGGCGCGACCGCGCCCTCAAGCGGCGCCTGATCGCGCTGAACGAGGAGTGGGAGGAGCGCTGCGCGTTCGAGGAGATCCAGCCCGCCGTGAACGCCGCGGACAACGGCGACACGGTCGTGGTCATGCCGGGCTTCTACACGGAGCCGACGGCGCGCGCCCAGCCTCACAACGACCCGCGCTGCGCCGATCTCAACGACTCCGGCACGGAACGTCAGTCGGCGCCTTCGTACGAGTACCACGTGCGCTGCCCCAACGACCTCAGCCTCATCGCGGTCATCGGCCGCGATCTCGAAGGGAACTGCGTGCGCTGCAACGTGCAGATCCACGGCTCCGGCGTGCGCCCCGAGGATGTGCTGCTCGAGGGCGCCGAGGAGCCGGTCGACCCGGGCGTGAGCAACGACCTCTTCGAGGAGGGCAAGGGCCAGGTCGAGACCGCCAAGGAGATCGGCTTCCGCTTCGAGCGCACGGACGGCGCCTACATCGGCAACATGACCGTCCGCAACGTCTCGGAGCACGGCTTCTACTCGATCGAGACCGACGGCATCACGTTCGACCGCGTGAAGGCCTACTACGCGCACGAGTACGGCCACCTGTCGTTCGTCACCGACCACCTCCTGGTGCAGGACGGCGACTTCGCGGGCAGCTCCGACGCCGGCGTCTACCCGGGCGCGTCGCCGCCGAGCGGCGAGCGGCTCAACTCGATCATCCGGCGCAACCGCTCGCACCACAACGCGATCGGGCTGTCGGGGTCGATGGGCTCGAGCCTGCTGATCGAGGACAACGAGTTCGACACCAACTCGACCGGCATCACGCTCGACTCGATCTCGCGCGCCGGCCATCCGGGCTACCCGCAGAACTCGAGCGTCATCCGCCAGAACCGGATCCACTCCAACAACTTCGACACGTTCTCCGACGAGGCGTGGGTGGAGTCCAGCGTGCCGGCGCCGATCGGCGTGGGCGTGCTGTTCGCCGGCGGCAACACGAATACCGTGAGCCGCAACCACATCTACGGCAACTGGCGCTGGGGCACGGGCCTCATCACGGTGCCGGACATCCTCACCAACGACCCTCAGGGGCTGCCCGAGGACCTGAAGTTCTCGACCTCGCACGGCAACCGCTACCTCTTCAACACGATGGGGGTGACGCCCGCCGGCGCCGAGGACCTCAACGGCATCGACTTCTGGTGGGACGAGCTCGGCGAGGGCAACTGCTGGGAGGAGAACTCGGGGCCGGCCAGCGGGCTCAACAACAGCCCGCAGCCGATGCCCGAGTGCGAGACCTTCCCGAACATCGGCCTGAGCAACGTGCTGAAGGAGGCGGAGCTGCTGGCCTGCAACTTCGGCGAGCGCGAGCCCGGCGGCCTCTGCCCCTGGTACTCCGTCCCGCCCAAGCCGTCGCGCGGATGAGGGGCAGGCTGGCCGGCACCCTCGCCGTCGCGGTGCTGTCGGCGGGCGCCGTGGCGGGCGTCACGCTGGTCGCGGACGGCGGAGACGCGACGGTCCCGGTGGGAGACGCGTTCCTGCCCGGCAACGCCCGCGCAGGCGCGGGCATGCTCTCCGGGGCGCCCACCGCCGACTGCACGCAGTGGCGACGCGGCACGCCGGTGCAGCGCCGCAACGTCGTAACCCAGCTGGGCGAGCACTTCGGCCACGAGAGCAGCGTCTGGAAGGGCGCCCGGCTGGAGCAGGACGCGGCGTACGAGACGCTCGACGGCGCCTGCCGGGCCCCGGAGGCGCGCCGCGTGCGGCTCTACAAGATCTACGCGCGCGCGCTGGCCTTCCAGGGCCCCGAGTCGCTGGACTAGCGGCTACTGCCCAAGCAGCAGCTCGCGCGTGACGGCGGTGCCGGCGAGGTGGCCGCTGCCGAGCGCGATCGCCACCTGCTGGGGCGCCACGGCCAGGTCGCCCGCGGCGTAGACGCCCGGGACGCTCGTGCGCCCGAGAAAGTCGACCGCGACGAAGCCCTGCTCGGTGAGCTCCAGGCCCAGGCGCTCCGGGAGCTCGTCGCGGCGCCGCAGCGGCGCGTGCACCAGGACGCCCTCGCACGGCACCTCCGAGCCGTCGTGGGTCACCATCGCGCGCACGCTCCCGTCCTCGGCCCGCAGGCCACGGACGTCATCGGGGTCGACCACGGTCACGTCGTCGGTCCAGCCGCCCAGCAACGCGGTCATCTGCTCTGCCTTCTCCCCGCTCCCGCATATCACGAGCGGCCGGTCGCGGACCTCCCAGCCATGGCAGAACGGGCAGTGGAACACCGCGCCGCCCCAGTGCTCGCGGAAGCCGGGGATGTCGGGCACCTCGTACTCCATGCCCGTCGCCAGCACCAGCGCGCGGGCTCGGGCCTCTCCGCCGCCGTCGCCGAGGGCCACGACGAAGCCGTCGCCGTCGGCACGGGCGTCGACCGCCTCGCCCTCGCGGATGACCACCGATTCGTACGCGGCGATCTGGTCACGGCCGCGGGCGTAGAGCTCGGCGGGCGGAGTGCCGTCCAGGCCGAGCAACCCGCCCACGTGCGCGGCGGGCAGGTTGCTCTGCTCCCCGCGGTCGAGCACCAACGTCCGCCGCCGCGCCCGTCCGAGCACGAGCGCCGCGCTCAGGCCGGCCACGCCTCCGCCGACGACGACGCACTCCCAGTCTCCGTGCATGTCAGACCCCCGTCTTGCTGGATGAGAATGATTCTCATCATACGGACCTTGGGGCGCGGGTACGCTGCCGCGGTGCACGGCTACGAGGTCTCAACCGACCGTGACCGCTTGGACGTGGGGCTGATCCACCGCTTCCTGGCGGAGGAGTCCTACTGGGCGCGGGGCGTCGCGCGCGAGACGGTGGAGCGCGCCCTGGAGCACTCCCTGTGCTTCGGGTGTACGCGGACGGGCGCCAGGTGGCGTTCGCCCGGGCGGTCACCGACCGCGCCACGTTCGCCTGGCTCGCCGACGTGTTCGTGGTGGCAGAGCACCGCGACCGCGGCGTGGGCGTGCTGCTCATGGACTTCGTCCTCGCCCATCCCGAGCTCCAGACACTGCGCCGCTGGCTGCTGGCCACCCTCGACGCCCACGGCCTCTACCGCCGCTTCGGCTTCGAGGACACGCCGGAGGCACGCTTCATGATGCGCGAGACCGCGGAGGCGCGCCGGGCGCTCCCGCGTTAGCTACTCGGTGACGATCGTGCGGCCGTCGTCGGCCACTCTGGCGTCCGGCGGCTCGTCGGAGATCGTGCCGGCGAAGACGCCGGTGGGCTGATCGCCCGACGGGGAAACGGCCTTGGCTTTGCCGTCCAGCCCCGCCGAAACCGCGTAGCTCAGGCGGTACGGGCCCGCCTCCACAGCGGTCACCTTCCACTCGAAGGTCTCGCTCTCGCCCGGCTCCAGCTCGCCGAGCGCCCACGTGTCCACGTAGGCCGTCTCGCCGCCCTCGGGCACCTGGGCGCGGCTCTCGGGCAGCCCGCCGATCTGCTGCGGCTCGCCGCTCACGGCGAAGACGGGGCGCTCGGGATCGGCCAGGTCCGGGTCTTCGAGGCGCTCGTCGAAGCCCTTCACGGTGATCGCGATGTTCGGGATCGTCTTGTCGTCGGTGTTGCGGACGGTGATCGTCAGCGTGGAGGGCTTCGCGAGCTTCTGGTCACCGGGGAACTCGGCCTCGGTGATCTCCACCCGGTAGTTGCCCTCGGGCTCGTTCTCGTCCTGCCGCTCACCCCCGCCGCAACCTGCGGCGATCGAAGCGGCCGCGAGCACCGCGAGTGAACCGACGATCCTCCTCGCCTCCAAAGCGCCGCGAACATACCACGCGGCCTGCCCGTGGCGGTACGGTTCCCGCATGGACGACGCCGGAGCCGCATTCGACCGCTACGCCGAGGTGGAGACCGGGGAGGCGTTCACGCTGCAGGGCCCACGGTTGCTCAAGGTGGAGCTGTCGGAGACTTCCGTGCTCGCCAAGAACGGCTCGATGGTGGCCTACCAGGGCGGGGTGCAGTTCGAGCACAAGGGCGGCGGGCTGGGCCGCTTCGTCAAGAAGGCCGCCACGGGGGAGAGCCTCCGCCTGATGCAGGCCACCGGCACGGGGGAGCTGTTCCTCGCCCATCAGGCCATGCTCGTCCATGTGCTGCGCCTCGCGGACGAGGCCATCACCGTGAACGGGCGCAACATCCTCGCGTTCGACGCCGGGATCGACTGGGACGTCTCGCGCGTGAAGGGCGGGGCCGCCGGCATGCTCGCGGGCGGGCTGTTCAACATCCACCTGCGCGGCACCGGCCTCGTGGCGCTGCTGTCGGACGGCGAGCCGGTGCGCCTGGATGTGGCGTCGGCGCCCACCTTCGGCGACCCGCAGGCGGCCATCGCCTGGTCGGGCGGCGTTCAGACGAACCTCAAGACCGACGTCCAGGTCAAGTCCCTCATCGGGCTCGGGTCGGGTGAGAGCGTCCAGATCGGCTTCACGGGGGAGGGCTGGGTGCTGGTGCAGCCATCCGAGGGCCGGCCGGTCGCGACCGCGTGAGAAGCGCGGTTCCCTCTTGTCCATCGTCGTTTCCATGGCGTAGGCTTCAGGCCGTTCCCGGGAGGAGCTGCACCTAGATGGTCCGAGCCGTTGCCGACAGAGCCTTTCTGCCTACCAAGAACCTGCTTGAGCAGGTTGGCGACA